>JBAZVA010000084.1:0-1902 GCA_041661165.1 Candidatus Woesearchaeota archaeon
AATAGATGTAAAGGAAAGAAACAAATAAGACTAGGAAGAAACACAATTTCCTGTCCTGTATGTAAAGGAAAAGGACATTATTAGGTAATACTGTAAAAGTATTACTTTTATATTTATAAAAATGAAATTTCCAACACAAGAAAGTTTAAAAAAATATCCACATAAAGTAGTGGACGGAAAGAAAGTATATTTTATGAGTAAGAAGAATCTTCCGCCAATAGGACTTTTAAAGAATGTTTATGGCGGAATAAAAGATAATAGAAAAATACCTGTTGTATTCGAAACAAAAAAACAATATTTACAAGATTACATAAAAAATCAGGAAAAAATAAAGAAATATGATTTTCCAAAGAAACAAGAACAGCAATACATTAAGACAGAATTAAAAGATATGAAAAACATTGTAAGTCGTTATACAACAAAAAATAATAAATATATAGAACCAAGGATAGTTTTTTTTACTGACAATAAGGTAGGGAAACAGGGCTACAAACAAAACATATATCACGAATTTGGGCATGAGATGTGGGAGCGTTCCCCCACGTTACGAAAAAAATGGAGTTCTAAAACATCTCCCACATCTTCTCCCACTATGTATGGAAAGACAGACAAAGAAGAAGATTTTTGTGAAAGTTATGCCGTTACAAAAACTGGATTTACAGTAGATAAAAATAGAGAAACAATATTAAAAGATGTTACAAGTCATTCTAGATATAATGTTGGACAAAATGTCCGAGCAAATATTGATATGAGAATAGACACAAGTAAAAAAGGAATTTCTTATGTTCCTGAAAATACAAAAGGAAGAGTAATGTTTGTTCGTGAAAATACTCCAGAAAATATAGTTGTACAGTTTGAAGGGCATCCGTTGGCTGTAAATGTAAATCCTGCGGAAATAAAACAAGACAGACCATTGCCTAAGTTAAATATACCACTACATACTTTTTTTAAAGATAAATTACAAAAGTTTTATAAATAATAAAGTTTTTTATTATTTGCACACATGAACGAAGCCGAAGAAACTGTTCTTAATAGAAAAATAGACGAGTTTAATGCACGTGTAAAGGCGAATATAGATAAAAAAATATTTAGCGAAGAAAGTGTAAAAGAAAGAGCACGTTTAATAAATGAAAGAGAAAAATTAAAATATACGTTAATGGACAATGTTCCTGGTATAACTTTAGCCGAAATTGATTTATTATTACTTAATTTTTCAAAAGTAAATCAAAAGATTTATAAACAATAGTGGTTTGTTATATATACATGACGATTTTAGTTCACATTGGAAGACGAGTACCAAAGTCGTGGATGAAACGTAAACTTAGTACTTTAGCTGGAATGATTTCTTTTCAGGAACACATATGGATTATTGTTAAGCAAAGTTTAAATATGGCGCGTAAGAAAGCAAACGCAAGCAATACAGGAATAAAATTTATTATGACACAAGATGTAGAAAGCGAAGATTTAAGTTACAACTTAGAATGGATACGTATCATGATAAGAGGAACAAAAGAACAGGAAGAAGAAGAATATAATGATACAATGAAACTTTATAATCCGTTAAATAATATGTTATCAAAAAAAGAAATGCCTAAAGATGCAAATTTAGGGAAACATTTTAATAGTAAAATTTTACAGTCTTTTAAAGTAGAAGAAGCCTATAAAAAAGGATATGGCGCAATGGGGCAGGAGAATGTTAGTAATAAGTTATTAGAGTTAGGAATTCTAACACACGTGGAACAGATAGACGATTTCGATTCACGCGAATATGAAATACCTATAAATTAAAATGGCGTTTAATAAAAAAATATGGCGTAAAGAATATAAAGAAAAAAATAAAGACAAAATTAAAGAATATGAAAAAAGATATTATCATTCTCATAAAAAACAAGCAAGAAACCG
>JBAZVA010000084.1:1912-5103 GCA_041661165.1 Candidatus Woesearchaeota archaeon
ACCGGCAAAAGAAATATTATTTAAAAAATAAAGAAAAATTAAATAAAGATTCATTAAATTATTATCGTAAGAATAAAATAAAATGTCGAAAAATTAACCACAATAATTATTTAAAAAATAGAGAAAAAATGAAATTATATAATATTGAATATTATAAAAAAAATAAAAATAAAATGCATAAAAAAAGAATGTTGTATAAAGAAAAAAATAGAAAAAAAATTAATGAACAGGCGCGCGAATATAATTTAAAAAATAGAGAAAAAATAATACAATGGCACAAAATAAATTATAAAAATAATAGAGAAGAAATTTTAAAAGATATGAAAATGTATAGAATAGAAAATAGAGATAAAATTAACAAATATTATAATAAATTTTATAAAGAACATAAATTGATATGTTTATCAAGAAGTAGAATAAATAAAGCAATAAAATATAATATAAAAAGTAAACACACAGAAGAATTATTAGGATGTTCGATAGATGAATTAAGAAAATATTTAGAACTTCGTTTCAAACCAGGAATGTCGTGGGAAAATCATACACGAAATGGTTGGCACGTTGACCATATCAAACCATGTTGTTCATTTAATTTGGCAAATCCAGAGGAACAACAGCGATGTTTCCATTATACTAATCTACAACCTCTATGGGCAACGGAAAATTTAACGAAAAATAAGTTCTAATTTTAACTAGATATATAAAGGGGTAATGGTTGTATCCGTACAATATGTCTAAATATACAGGTGATATTAAAATGATGATTAAAAATGCGTCTAATTCTTTTACAGGACCAGGAAGATTAATATTAGCGAGCCAAAACACAAAGCCGACAGGAGGTTATATCAAACCTACAGCTCAATACAGCAAAAAGTTCGGCGGTATCGTTACAAGTGAAGGTACTTTCTTTAAAACAAGAGATAAAAGTTATAGACCAAGCGGGTATGACTGGTTAGGAGAACAGAAAGGCATGGCAGTGAAGGGAATGGGAGGACAGAAAGTAGTTGCAAGTGATATACCAAAACCATTCAAGTTTGCAAGTTTCTCAGATTATTTTGCAAAAGATTTAGATAAAAGCAACTATAATATAATAAAAAATGCGGCAGGAATAACAACACAAATAACAGCAAAACCACAAGACTATGCAGAAAATTGGAGACGAGAAAGAAAAGGTTCCCAAACAGTCCATAGCACATTTGTTCCATATGAAGCACAATTTACAGATGAAGGAAAATTATTAAAAGAAATAAATAGAGCTGTTTATACAGATTACGAAAG
This sequence comes from Candidatus Woesearchaeota archaeon, assembly GCA_041661165.1. Taxonomy (GTDB): domain Archaea; phylum Nanobdellota; class Nanobdellia; order Woesearchaeales; family JBAZVA01; genus JBAZVA01. The sequence continues at coordinate 3,191 of JBAZVA010000084.1, forward strand.
AGAAGGCGTATCAACAAAAAAACCATACGAAACAGAAATTAAAATGTATAAAGATGGAAATTTGTCAATGGTTGAAAAATTTGGACTAGATATTAAAGAGTATGGCGATAGAAATAAAGTAACAAGAAGTCCGGTCAAAACAAATGTATTAGATTACGAAGCTGGGATGGAAACAATTTTACCTACAAGAAGAACAGAAGTAGGAAGAACACAAATTATTGCAACACCTATAAATCCAAATAAGCCAATATATTCATTAGGAGGAAAAACGTATCAGTATAGTGACTCAGGAACAAAAGTAGAAGTTGATACAAAAACAGGAAAAATAACTGGGAATATTATACAAGAAGGAAATATGATAAATACAAGACCATTATCAAATACAATTTATTCAAGTGTAATAAATGGGCAAGGAGTTGCTTATAAATATGGAACAACAAATAAATTAATTGAAGTAGACCCAAAAACAGGAAAACCAACAGGAAGAATATGGGGATAGAAAAATGGTAATTGCAAATGGTGGGTTTGTACCTTTAGTACAACAATCTTCTCAGAATTATTTTACTCCATCGTCTCCTTTCCCACAGTCTATGGCGACTAAACAGGAAAAGAAAGTTGTTATACAACAACCAACACAAGTAAAAATACAAAGTTCTAGTATGCCTATGGGGATAACTAAAGAAACGTTTACACAATTTATAGATACAAGTAAACCAATTTATACACCTATTTCCCAGCCACAGAGTGTTATGAGAACAACGGAAATAAAAACAGTTCAATTCGCACCAAAGATTGAACAGCCATTACAAATATTAAAAACAGAAACAAAGGCACCAATATTTGGAGTAAATGAAATTAATAAAATAAATGACGCAGCGTCTGGAAAAAGTTTATGGATATCAAAAATAGAAAAACCTGTTGAAGAATTAAAAACATGGGTATCTTCTGATAAATCAAGTCCTTATTTTAATAAGGAAGTTACAGCATGGGGCGGAAAAATTTTTCCAATAGAAAAATATGGTGCCTCAGAACTTACACAATTAGAAAATAAAAATGAAAAAGTAGTAAATACGGCATTATATATAAAAAATTTAAATGAAAATTATAATAGAATTGAATCTGACATATCACAAGACCCGGCGTATAATACTTGGAACAAAATGCATAATAAATATCAAGATGCTGTTGCTTCTGGCGATAGTGTAAAAGCAGAAACATTATTAGGAGATATAAAAAGATTTGAATCTGACCACAAATCTTTTACAGATAAAATAAATATTTTTAATGAATTATATACAAAAAAAACGATAGAACTTCCTACAGTAGTTTCTAATTTAAATCCAGATGCCAATCCATTAAAACTTTCATCTACAACAGATGTGAAGAATATACTACGTGAATTAGGGGATACAGATTTTGATAGAGATGCGCGTTACGTACAAACAAGATTAAAACAACAAGTTGCAACAAGCAGTGCATCGGTAGCATTAAAAGATTATTTAGATACACAGAAAAAAATAGATAAAATATACGAAGAAGGAAAGATAGAAATACCTAAAGAAAGCTTGAGTGCAAAAATATCAGGAACATCTAATATATCCTATACTGGAAAGATGCCGTTATCTTATCTTACAGGAAATGAAAAAGATACAAACATAACAGATATGAATATAACAATTGATAGATTAGGAAATGTTGGGGTTTCGGATTTATCTGGGAAAACATTTAATAAATTTGTTACATCCCAAACCGAAGCAAACAAGCAAATAGATGAATATATTAAAAATAATTTGTCTGTTTCAGAATACGAAAAAATGTCAAAAGAAAACTATAATAAATATTTATCTGCACCAAAAGGTTTCGAAAATGTTAAAGATATGACAAAAACATTATCCGAAATGAAAAGAGTAGAA
>JBAZVA010000085.1:0-4926 GCA_041661165.1 Candidatus Woesearchaeota archaeon
AAAAAATAAAAAATGAAAAAACGCCGACTCCCGGATTTGAACCGGGAAATCTTTCGAAACCAGATCTCAAGTCTGGCGCATTACCAGATTGTGCCAAGTCGGCATTGTAAATATAATTTGTATAATTTATGATGTTATTAATAAATTACTTATTTTTGTGTTCTTGTTCTTCTTTTTTCTTCTTTTCATCCTTTGGAATTCTAAGATCAGGAACACCATCTCGTATATGATAAAATATATCACATTTTACACAATGTAACAACTTACCATAACTATCTTCTTTTAAATCCCCTTTGCACTTTGGACATACTAACATTGAATAAAGGTTTAAGCTCATTATAGTTTAAAATCAGTCGATAACCATTTATAAGTATTACGATATGATTTTAATCCTTTTTTCTTAGTTTATCGGCCTTGATACTATCGTGACTCATAATAATACCAATATTTGTTTCCATCGAAAGTGCATACATATTAATCTGCATATTGTTTTGCTTGCCGATAAAACTAATCCTCCAAAAAGCATTATGATTTATATAGTTGGAAAGACAAAATTCAAAATATGAAATGTCCATTTTGCGGTCACGATGAGTCAAAAGTTGTAGATAAGAGAGAAACAGAAGACCAAAAAGCAACCAGAAGAAGACGAGAATGCCTAAAATGTGAAAAACGTTTTACGACATATGAAAGACTGGAATCTACCACTATTATGGTAATTAAGAAAAATGAGACAAGACAACAGTTTGATCGAACTAAAATTCTTAGCGGTTTAATAAAAGCGTGTGAGAAAAGACCAATCACAATGGATCAAATTGAAAAAGCAGTTTCTGAAATAGAACTTGAAATTTCCACATCAGGTGTAAAAGAAATAAAAACGTCAGACATTGGTGAATTAATAATGGACAAATTAAAAGCACTTGATGATGTCGCATATATTCGTTTTGCTTCTGTTTATAGAGAATTTGCTGATTTGAAAAGTTTTGAGGCAGCATTAAAAACGCTTTCTAAGAAAAAGAAGAATTGATTATTTAATTTAGTCTCTTTTCTAATTCTGAAATTGCTAATCCTAATCGTTCGGTTGGAAGTATACCTACTTCAACTAATTGTTTATTTCTATAACCCCCATAATTTTCTAAATAAGTATAAAATTCGTGCATTCTTTTATAAATTTCTAAACGCTCCTGCAATAAATACATTGGCTCTTCTTTACATTGTCTAAAATATAATTTTTCTCGTAATTGTTGAGATTTTGTAATCATCCTGGAAGGAACCAAATCAGGAAGTTTCGTGTCCGAAATAAAACACATAACTTTCCATCTATCTACTTCTGGAATATTTTTCTCTATTTCCAATTCAAATAATAAATAACTTTTTAATTGCTCATCAGTAAGAGTGTCTTCCATATTAAACAATAATAAATTAGAATTTATAAAAATTAGTATTCCAGGTAGATAGTGACAATTTCAAAACTATTTTCTATTTATTACTTTTAATAGTGCAGGATTTTTTAATTTTTCCATTTTTATTGTAGAAGTTCTTACTTGTCCATAATCGTGTCCTGGATATACTATAATATTATCATTTAAAGTCATAAGACGTTTTAAGCTTTCTTTTTGATGCGCTTCTCCATTTTCACAGAAAACTCCACCAATAGTTCCAACAAACAAAGTGTCACCAGTAAAAAGATATTTATTATCTGCTAAAATACAAATAGAATCCATAGAGTGACCCGGTGTATGAAGAATTTGCAAAACAGATTTTCCTAATTCTAACTTAGAACCTTCATCTACTTTTAAATCACAATCATTTGATTTAAACATAACTAATTTCGCACTGGATTTTTCTTGTAATCTTGAGTTTGAATCGACATGATCGAAATGATTATGTGTCGAAATTATATAGTCTAATTTTAATTGATTATTACGAATGTATTCAAGTGCTAATTTTGCATCAAAACAGTCAATTATTGCCGCTTTTCCTTCTGACGAAAGTATGTAAAAGAAATTTTTGTCGTATCCGCCTTTAAACCATTCAATTTTCATAATTATCAGAACACTTTTGTGGTTAATATACTTTATTGTTTTTTTGCATTAAGTTGTTTTAGAGCCAAAAGAGAAGCTTCATATTTATTACACAATTCTTCAAAAACAAATGTTGCGTCCTCTCTTTCTTTACTGCTATAATCAGGAATATGATTTATGCTAGTTAGAACATAATTTTTTAATCGTTTTGAAACTGGTCTTGCATAACATATAATTCTATCTCTTTTATTAAAATCAGATTCATTAAAATCTTTCTGGCTTACCAAAAAATCATAATAACTCAAATTTGTTAATATTTTTCGTTCATATTCTTCTGTGTTCTTCTTATCTTTCGAAACAAGTATATCTAATAAGTGATTTCTGATACTTGCAAAAAAGACTTCTTCTTGTAAAAAAAAGTTCCAATCGGGTCAACCATAGTATTCGGAGATTCCATCGCTTCTTCTAAATCACTTAATGTGTCTTGACTAGAATCATCAGTTTCTTTGGCACCCAATTTATTAAATGAATATTTCTCAAAATATATTTTCACCAAATCAACAAACCCATCAAAATGTGATAATGCCTGCTCAAAAAACATCACTTTAGAATTCACATATGATTCTAAAGAAATATCTCTTTCTCTGTATTCCTGACGAAAATCATCAAACTTTTTAATTATATTTCTAAGCTGATTAGGGGCTCTTTTTCTGTAAACCCTTTTTCTTTCATCATTTAATCCTGAATGAAAATAACCATAGCCAAAATCAATAACCATTGCAAATTCATAGAATATTTTATCAGAAGAACTCTTAATTAGTTCTTCCAAATGTTTATAATTATGAACATTTTCAAGTTTACTTTTATCCTCAAATTTATCTTGCATATCAAAAAAAGAATATCTATTTGATGCACGATCTATTTCTATTTCATATAAAAGATTTACAAGTTCTTTTTCAAAACTAGCCCACGCAATTGCCATATCTGGATAATTATCCTTTAAATCGTCAAGAATATCTTCACACGATTCTCTTATTACTTGTTTATCATTCTCAGCTTGCTTTGCATTTCCAATGTCTTGTGCAGACGAATCATCAGAATCATTTTCATTTTGGCTATTTTCAAAATCGTCCATTATCAAACCAAAGAATATCCCGCTTGTCTCCTATTTAAATGTAAAGTGACACCGACTTGGGACAAAAATTGATAATTTAGATGACTCTGTAAAAAACATACACCGGCCTCGAGTTTATTGTAATTTCATTTGCCAATCATAGTTGCTATATCTAAAGAATGAATTTTAATAAGCGTACTTATTCTGCTTGCCGGTAGAGTTTTTCTACAGAGCAGAAAATAACAGAATCTATAACTGCACTTTAACAACGTCTCTGTCAATCTTATTCATTGCCAAAGTCAAAAATTCATCAAGCTCAACGTCTTTTGTGGAATGTTTAATCTGTCTTGCGTAATCAATGATTTGTCTAAACATCCTAATTATGTCCCCTTCAAGTAAATTAGAAAGCGTAATCATTTCTTCGAACGTTGCACCATCATACCATCTTGAAACAAATTTTATAACTTTTTTCAAGTTTGCTTTGTTAAGATCCGCATTCAAAATTTTATTCTGCATAACAACATTTGAAATCTTGTTGTAAATCGGAGTAATTCCTTCCTTGTCAAAAGATTCCCCACGTCTGGTTTCGTGAATAATTGCGGCAATCAAAATCAATAATTCTTTTTGATTTAATTGTTTCCAAAGACCAGTATAGAAAAGTTCTGTGATTTGAACTTCGTTTGAATAAATATTTGATGCAAAATCTCCTTTATCAGTAATTTTTTCTCCCACAATATATCCTAATTGTGTTAAAATATATACTCTTTCTTTAAATTCATGAATGAAGTGAGTTTTTTTATTTCTTTTTGCATCAAGATAATGAGAAAAATTTTGTTTTAAAATTTCTGAAATTTCATCACTTTTATGATTTTTTAACATATTTAAGACGGAATTCACAGAAAGTTTAAATTGCGATTGTATTGGTTCTGTATCTTTTGTTGAAATTTTAATAAGTCTATCAATATCAACATAACTTTTTTCTATTAAAGAAATAACACGTCCAAAAGAATCAATTCCTCGTCTTCCTGCCCTACCTGCAAGTTGAAAATATTCTTTTGAGTTAAGATATCTAAAACTAATCCCATCGAATTTTTCTACAGAATTAAAAATAACTGTTTTTGCAGGCATATTAATTCCTACTGCGAAAGTTTCTGTTGCAAAAAGAACTTTAATGTAACCTAAACCAAATAAATTCTCTACAATTTCTTTTAAGATTGGAAGCATTCCTGCATGATGAACTCCAATACCTTTTGATACTAATTGTTTTACAACAATTACTGATTGAAAGTCTTTTACATCAGAAGTCATTTTTGAAGCGAAATAATCTGCAACAATTACTTTTTCTTTAGGATTTAGAAAATCTGCTCTTCTTTCCAAATCCATCGCTTTTGATTCACAAAGTGCACGCGAAAAAATAAAATGAATACAAGGAAGTGCGTTCATTGTTTGAAGTTGTTTTATCAGTCCTCTATGAGCAAATGCGTGATCTTTTTGGTCTAATTGCCTCATTTCTTTTTTCTTTGCACCATATGCATATCTTTTATCATATTCAATAATTGATTTTGCTTTTTCCATACTCATTATTCCATCTTGAACTGTATAAACACTATGTTCTAACGGAACAATACGTTTTGGATTTCTTACAATTTCTACCGGATGTTTTTTTATTGTTGACATCCAGTCTGCAAATTCCTGCGCATTTGGAATTGTCGCCGAAAGACATAAAAAACGAATATGACTTGGAGAGAAAATTAATGATTCTTCCCAGACTACACCACGTTCAATATCAGA
>JBAZVA010000086.1:0-4913 GCA_041661165.1 Candidatus Woesearchaeota archaeon
CAATAAGAAAATTGATTTAAAGTAATAACCATATCTGTAGTTTTTGTATCGATACTAGAAACAGTAGTATTTTTTATTGTTAATCTAAATGGATTTCCGGGAAGAAAAATTATATCCAATGATTCTCCATAAATAAACTTTGAAACAATTTTATTATTTCCAGTATAAGTCTTTAAACTATTATAACCCAACTTAGAATTACTTGAATGAATTTGAGAACAAGTTCCAATACAAGGAAGTCCCGTCCCTGTAGTTACTTTATCAGTATAAACATTAGCAGTATCAAGCGCATCAACATTATCTTCTGCTTGATATAAATCATAATAATAATTTCCATATATCTTATTATTATCTATAGTAATCGCATTTTGTCTTACACGTGCACCGGTTCCGTCCACATATTCTAAAAATAATTTTTTGCTGGAAGTTAAATTATTAACCGTCAAATTAAAATATCTTTGATTAAAAGTAAAATTATTATAAACATCAGACAAAGCAACACCATTCTTGTAAACCCCTAAAGGTCTATAACTTGTTAATACAGATGAATCTAAACTTCCATCAACAATAATATTACCGCCGGATAAAGAAACCATAAGTACCAAATTTGCATCAATAAAAGAAATATTCATCGATACAGAATCGCCTGCGCCATTCGCAGTCAAACTATAATTCGAGGTAAGTACAGGAATAAATGGACAATCCCAAATTCCATCAATATCTAGATCAGTACACACAATTGTTCCGCTTACAGAACCATCAATTTCATCATAATCTAAAGTTACCGAACTTGCAGTAGAAGATTTTATCAAAATATTAATAGGCGAAGTTTTTGGCAAATATGGTTTTGATACAAATCTAATTAACCCTGATGCATCATTATACGCATACCCAACATCTCCCCCGCTACCCTCTTGACCAAACACAAATTTTTGTGTATGTCTTCCTTTTGACATTTCGTATACAGTAAAATATGACAAATCATTACAAGAATAATTATCGACATAAACAACAGAAGAAACATAAGAATAAGGCACAACAACATCACCACATTTTAGTTCAAGAGGAGAAATGTCTGTTTCATAAATAGTCCCATCAAAAGCAGTAATCTCTAAATTTGATGTTCCATAAGTTGAGAATACAACAGTCCAATTACCATGTAAATAAGGATATGAATGAATGTTTAAAATATCAATTAATAATATATAAGTTTCATTGGAAAGATGAGGTGTAATCCACTCAACAGTATCAACCAATCCATTATTGTTTGTATCGACAAATCTTATATCTGTTACTCTCTCCCTTTTGCCATCAACAATATGATATAATTTAATGACTTTAGAATCCAAAACTTCGGAATCTAATTTTGTGTAAGATAAAATATTTTCATAATGATAATCACTAGAAATAGTAATTTCTTTTTCATTATTTGAAATTGGAATTTCAGATACAAATGGTGCTTGTGTTTCATATTCAATTTCAATTACATCAGAAACAAATGATGAATCAGATGTATTCAATACCAACGTTATTTCATTATTCAATATAGAATTTTCATCAATATTAGAAGAATCGTAAGTAACATATCCGGTTATTCCAAAAGAATGTAAAAGCCAAGCAAAAAAACCACTATTTCCAAAAATAAAATTTCCTGAAATAATGTTATCTAACTGTTCTTGTTTTTCTTCTTCTTTCAAGTCAAATTCTAATTCAACAATCTGTTTTTCGATATCAAATTTCTCTTGTAATCTTTCAACTTCAAGTGCGTCCATTTCAACTTGACCACTTTCTTCTCTCGCGTCTCTTTTATCTGACAAATAGTCATCAATTTTTTCTGTAAGTTCATTAAGTTCTTCTAACTTATTTTCATTTTCAAAAGTCAAAAGTGATTTTATGTCTCCATTATCATTTACATTTTGTATTTCAACATTTAAATCTAATACAACAACATTTACAGCATTCTCAGGTATTGGAATTTCAAGAGTTGCGTCTGCAGTATTTTTTACATAAATAATTTGAGTCCATTTTACAGGTTTTCCTATTTCTGCTACTTGCTGCACAACATCAATTATCAAATCCTCTGTTATCGTAATATTTTCAATTCCGGTAATATTTGAAACATCTAAAGAATCATTGTAAATTACAATAGATTCTTCTATCGCATTTTCCAAAACTACTTCTTCAACAACTTCAGCCATAACTATTTTAAAAGTATCATTAGAAATATCCAATTCAGAAACATTAACATCAAAAATCAAATCAGATTCATTTACTTCGGATGTAATATTTTTTATATCATTAGAAGTATTATATATATCATTTAAAGTATTATTTATATCAAATTCCGTATCATTTAAAGAAAATTGAGAAGAATTATCATAAAATGTAACATTTTCTATTACATCCGAAGAAAAAATAACCCCACTCAAAACTATAAGAAAGATAAAAAATACCCATAATGCTCCTAATCTTACTCTTTTTTCAAATACCATTCTTTGTTAGAAAAGCTCCCCACGCAAACTTTCCCATAGTATGTAATAAATAACAGCTATAAAATACTTAGAATATAACAAATGTTCTTTATAAATATTACCATTAATTGATTATTATATATAGAAAAACAAGAAAGAATTGCAAAAAACGACAAAGTACTTGAAAAGTAATAAAAAATTGACAAAAACAAAAAATATAGAATACTGCACAAAATAACATAAAACGAAAAAAAATCGTTTATTTCTTAATCAATTTCAAGAAATCCACATAACTTTCTAAAGAATCCACAACAAACGGCTTATGACTAAGTTCCATTGCTTCCACAAGACAAACATCAAAAATCTCACAATCTAAATTTTCACGAACTTTTTCGTTAGAATATTTTCTTTCTTCGAGTCGTTTTTTGAGTTCCTTCAAATTACTACATCTAATAACGACCACATAATCCACAAATTCTTTTGGTAAATAATGTGATAAATGAGAATCGATTACAAGATTTCCTTTTAATTTCATCAAAACAGAATTTAACTTTTTTGTATCAATGACAGCACAATCTTTTTTCTTATCAAAAACAGCATCCAATTTATTTTCTTTAATTATTTCTTTTACATCAATATATTTATACCCAGAATTTTCTAAATCAGACACAAGTTTTTTCGCATAAAAAGTTTTACCACAGCCAGGAGTTCCGGTAACACAAATTACAGTCATTTCATATTCACAAATCTATTGTGTTCTTCTTGACTTGATAAACTTTACTAAAAAACAAATAAATAATACTAAAGAAACACCAATAACAATTCCAATTATCAACCAAACAACAGGATTCTCAAAAGACAAAAAAGGAGTAGAAGTGTAAGCAGCATCATTTGCCATCATCGGTGCAGATTCTGCTGTTGCACCAAACATTCCCGGCGCAGTCTTTGCAAGTCTTGGTAATTCATTAAATGCAGCATTAGAAACTTCCCCTGTAGACAATAATACATTTTTAACATTTTTAAAAAACATAAAAACAGAAGTCCCAACAAATAATATTCCAAAAACTATTGACAAAAATAAATTTTTCAACCTATCTTTAACAGAATTATCCATTCCGGAAGGAGCAATTATAATTAATTTTTTTGCAAGCGAATAATGATTTATTTCACGACCTTTTTTTGAATAATGAAATTCTTTTGCTTCGACTAATTTTGCTTTGATAAGAACACTTAAATTATAATGAACTGTAGAAATAGGAATAGATAATTTATCAGAAATATCTGTTTCGGACGCACCCTCGCACTCAGACAAAAAATCAAGTATTTTTTTTGCAGATTTGCTAGATAGCACAGTAGCAATATCTTTAGATTTCTCATCATTTAAATCCATCAATACATATTTTTCAGCCATAGCAATTACTAGTATTTACAAGTTTATAAACAAATCCATAACTTCAATCAAAGTAGAAATATACACACATCTAAACAATGTTGCCTGCCTTGTTTTCATTGCAGAATAATAGTACAAATTCAATTACCTATTCTAAAGAACTAATAATATCACTGAATACTGTTTTGCTTGCAGGTAACATTATTTAGAACGTACATCATTTCTTCTTATTTTTCTCTAGTGATTGCTTAATCATATCACCAATCGTCAAATTATCAGAAGAAGACTCTCCCCTTCTAACCATTGCAGATGTTCCAAAAGAACTTTCATCAAACGCTTCAACTAATTTAACCTTATAGAGTTTCTCCAATCTCTTTGCAAATTCTATTGATGGTCTAATATGACCGGATAAAATTTGAGAAATATAACTTTCTTTTTCATTTATTTTTTTTGCAAATTCCTCATTAGTCAATTTTTCATGATTTACTATTTCTCGAATTATCAATGAATAATCATCCACAACTCTTTCCCCTGATTCCGTTGAAAATCTCCCTTCTTTTCTTTTTGCATATTCTTGATTAAATACCTTTATTCTCGTCTTAAATTCTTTTGAATTAATCTTTGCATATATTGCCCTAAGTTGAGCATTACTTTTTTCTTTTCTTCCAAAAGTACCACAATCAGGACACACGCTCATCGGAGTACCTTCTATAACATAAACAGAAATACTTGAAGAATAACCACCACAAACTTCACAATGTCCTTCAGCCATAGTTTCACAACACTACTAAAATAATATAATAAAACAACATAATAAATTAATATGCGATTAAAATTAATTTTTTGAAGATTCTAATTTATTTTCAATAAATTCTTTTGATTTAAATCCCGCATAAGTTTCTCCATTAACAACAACTACGGGCGCAACATTACCAACATCATTAATTGATTTTAAAGTATCAAGCGCAGGATTTTCTGCATCGATATCAAAAGAGTAGGATGATAAATTATCAAAATTCTCTCGAATATTGCTTATCACAAAACCTTCCTGT
>JBAZVA010000087.1:0-4885 GCA_041661165.1 Candidatus Woesearchaeota archaeon
TTCAATATAACTTTATAGTAGAATATTATAACGCATCAAAAGGAGATATTGTTACAGTTGATATTAAAGAAGAAGCAAATGATCATTGTTATGCTGAAGATACAGTCCCACAACAAGAAGGTGGCGGTCATGGTCCAGGTCCAGGTCCAGGTCCTAGCCCAACTCCAACCCCAGGTCCAGGTCCTAGCCCAACTCCAACCCCAGGTCCAGGTCCTAACCCAACTCCAACCCCTCAACCTCAACCAGAAGAACAACAGCCAGGAAAACCAGCATTACAAAAAGATGCAACCATGAATTTCAATGGAACAAATTCAACTTATATCCCAGCTCAAGATATACATGCAAATTATTTTATAACTTATTGGAATTATGATTCTGGATATACTAATGTTACAGTCACTGATACCCTAGGAATAAATGGCATAATTAATGCAAGAGTAAATGGTACAGAATTTACAGGGGATACAATTATTAAACCTCCAACAAAATCTTGGGTTGAATGGGAAAGATATTATCATGATTCATACGATCCAGAACATGATGATCAAAATGTAATTTCTGAATGTAAAGAAGACACAGAGATTTTATGTTATGAAGCGGGTTCAACAATATATAGACCTGAAGGCATTATTTTTAGAAACTTAAATCTTAATGATATTATAATCATTCGTTATCAAGGAAAAGTGAATTTAGGAAATTATAAATGCGGAAAAGATAATTGTAATATTGAAGAATTTATAAATACTGCTTATAGTAATTCAACAGGCGGAAGACCAGATGAAACAAACTTAACAGATGACGCGGTCTTATATGGCATATGCAAATACTTTATTACAAGAAACAGTGGTGATGTTATGTTATATACACCATTAGAAGACACTGGCGCAGACTTATCTTGTTTAACTACCGATGAAATCCGAAACACAACTGGTCTTGCCATCACTCCAAAAGCAACTAAAACAAAACTTCCATCAACAGGAATTGATGTAGACAAACTTACACCTTCTCTTTGCGACAGTTTAGAATCAAATTCAAAAGTTATAAGCGGATTTTCAAGTTATCTTTGCGAGCTTGCTTTTGAAATCTTTGATAAATGGAAACCTGATACTATTTCTAAAAATATTTCTACACATACAACTCCTATAATGAGACATAATGAGAATTTAAATTTCCAAAGTGCAACAAATGACCTTAGTATTTCCAGTTTTGCAGAATTAGAAACTTTATTAATGTTAAGTCCAAACCCAAATTCAAATGTATTTAGAAAAACAGATGGTGGAAATTTAATTTTAAATGGCTTAAAAATTGGAAATGGAGCATATACATTTATTGTTGAAAATGGAGATATTATAATTAATAGCAATATTGAATATGCAGCCAACACTTCAACAGAATATGGCAAAATTCCTTCACTTGCATTCATAGTAAAAGGAGGAAATATAAAAATTGATAATCAAGTAACAAAATTAGTTGGAGTTTATTATGTTGAACAAATGAATGGCAAAGGTGGCAATATAGGTCCAATAAGTGCTAAATCAACAAAACAACTCATAATTTACGGTTCTGTATTCGGGAATATAGATCCACTATTAAAAGCTAGGAATTACATTGGTGATCCAATGCGAGATGGTGCAAGTGTAAAAATAATTTATGATGACAGAATCCATTTAAACACTCCTCCAGGATTATCTGACTTCATTGATACTGAATTAATTGAAAAAGTAAGATAAAAAAATTAATAAACTCAAAAACCCTTCTACAAAAACTAGAAGGGTTTTTAAAAAACTTTGATTATATTTCATTTTAACTATAAATTTAAAATAACTGTTAATAAAATTTTATGTCCATAAAAATCAAACGATTAGATCAAAATGTTAAAATCCCAAAATATGAAACTCCTGGATCTGTTGGATTTGACTTGGCTGCAAATGAAGATATTGAAATTGCGCCAAAAGAAATCAAATTAATTTCAACAGGACTAATTATTGAAGTGCCAAAAGGATATATGCTTCTCGTTGCTTCCAGATCATCAACACCACGCAAAAAAGGACTTTTGAAACCGCATGGCATAGGAATTATAGATCAAGATTATTGCGGACCAAATGATGAAATAAAAATTCAAGTCTATAATTTCACAGATAAAATAGCAAAAATTGAAAAAGGTGAACGCATAGCTCAAGGTATATTTATACGTATAGACACATTTGATTTTCAAGATCTAGCTGAAATTAAAAAAGAAAACAGAGGAGGATTTGGATCCACAGGATAATTCCAAGTTGTTCGTGATTCATTGTGTGTTAGTAGCGGTAAGCGGTTAGCTTTAGATAGTTATCGTCAAGAGTAATGCGTGATTCGTGATGCGTTACGCTTTCCGAACCCCCACTCACACACCACGCACTTCGCATCACTTATAATTCTCAGCTCACACTTTTATACAAAAGCAAAAGACTTACAAAAATAAAGGCTCTCAAAAACATTGCTTTATAATTTCTTTTATATTTCAGATTCTGAATTTTTAATCTTCGAATCTGATATTCAACAATATCCCAAGTATATGATGATAAAGCGAGTGTAAATAGAATCGCTATAAAAAAATCATTTGTATAAAGTCTATATATAAAACTATATCCATCTAAAATTGGTAATAAATGACCAAGATATAAATATAAAATACTAATAGCTAAAAAATGAAACACCTGATCCCAAATAAAAGCGATCAATTCATATTGAGGAAATTTTTTACTAAACTCAATTTTAAGCACATCTTCAATAAAATGTGATAAATAAACTAAAATCAAACCAATAAAAATATTTTTATATCCCAAAAAAGGAAATAAAAATACAAGATTAATCAGAAATAATATTAATACATGTACAAAAGTTCCAATATGACTCCTGTTTTTCCATGCAATTAAAGAATTTGGCTGGCAAACAAAGTCTCCTACCAAATGAGACAAAATTAAATATGCGTATAACACAATTGATTAATAAAAAATTAATTCTTCATTTTATTCTCCTTCATTCTCTTCAAACATTCTTCACTTAAATGCGAAGCCATATCTGGACTTTTTTGTACAAGTTCAAAAAAATCAGCTTTTTTTAATACAAAAATTTCAGAATCCTCTACAGTTTCAACACTTGCACTTCTTACTTCATCTGACATAAGTGCCATTTCTCCAAAAAAATCCCCCTCTCCAAGCGCAGCAAAATTTTTACGAGTCTCCCCTTCTCCTTTAAAAACCTGAACTAAACCAGTTTTAATAATATATACAGCTTCCCCAATATCACCTTCATGAAAAATTACATAATTTTTGGGATAAAACTGCAGTTCAATATGACTTACTATATCTGCATGCTCTTTTTCATTTAAATTAGCAAAAAGTGGTATCTTCTTCAGAATCGGAAGTATTGAAAAATTTCCTTGATTTTGTGTTTGTGTAGCCATTTAATGCAAAATTAGAATGTAGAATGTAGAATACAGAATACAGAATACAGAATACAGAATGTCGAATGTATAGAATATTGAATTTATTTTTTAATATAATTTTCCACATTCTATATTCCGTATTCTATCTTCTATATATTCTACCATAAATCGAGCCATCTTTTCAAAATGATTTGAGCACTTAAAATATCTTTTTCCCCAGAATTTTTCTTTTTTTTCTCTTTTTTAAAATCTTCCATCATTTCTTCCGCTTCAAAAGTACTCAAAGTCTCATCCACAAATTCAACACTCAAATTAGTGAAATCCTGTAATTTTTTTGCAAATGAAATCACTTCTTTTGTTTGTGAAGTTTTTCTACCATCAAGAAGAAGTGGCAAACCAATAACTATCAAAGATATTTTATTTTCTTTACAAATTGCATTTAATGCCTCCAAAGCATCTTTTTCATTATTAACAAAAACAGCATCTTTTGGGAACACTAAAAGCCTCTGTTCATCAGTTACAGCCAAACCAATTCTTTTTTTACCATAATCTACGCCTAATACTTTAGCCATTTAATTAAGCAATTATTATTTCTTCTTCTCTTCTTTAACAACAACCTTTATTTTTGTACTAACTTCCTCATTTAATACAACTTCAACCTCAAATTCACCAATTTCTTTAATATGACTTGTTAATTTAATATTTGATTTATCTAATTCAATTTTAGTTTGCTCTTTCAATGCTTCCAAAATTTCTTTTTCAGTTATTGAACCATAAAGATGCCCATTTTTTGCTGCTTTTTCTGTAAAATTCACAACAATATCTTTTAATTTTTCTACAATTGCTTTTGCATTAGTAGCAATTTGTTCTTTTCTTAAAACTGCTTTCTTTTTACGTACTTCAGCATCTATTTTTGCTTGTTTATCAGCTTTTGCTGCTAAATCTAAAGGCAATAAATAATTTCTAAAATATCCATCTTTGACCATTTTAATATCACCCTTATAACCCAATTTTTTGATATCCTGTCTTAAAACAATTTCTATCATAAATAAAATATGTTAATTGAAGCTAGCTATTTTTATCATAGTGTCTAGGAAAAAACAATCAAATTTATTTTTTTAGCCATGATGAAATTGTTTCAAACCGATCAGACACTGTAGCCAAAGATCCCAAATTACTAATATTAATATTTTTATCCACTAAATAATAATAACTAGGAGTGTATAAATAAATTGCAGGAATATCTAATGCCAAAATATCACCAATCTTTCCTAATTCCTCTATCTTAGCTTGAGGATCAAAAGTCTCTCTTATATTTTCAATATATTGATCAACTCTAATATTTTTATAATTAGACAAATTAAGCCCCCGTTCTTTTATCTGGCTTGAATGAAGATATGGATACAAATCCAAATTATACTCTAAACTTTGACCATAAAGCAACAAATCATAATCTCT
>JBAZVA010000088.1:0-4637 GCA_041661165.1 Candidatus Woesearchaeota archaeon
GAAAAAATGAAAGAGCAACTAAAAAATAGAGAAGAAATGTTAAAAATAAGATTAAAAACCCTCGATAAACAGGAAAATGAATTATCCAAAAAAATAGAATCTCTTCGTGAAGATATTATGAATTCTATGAGAAAATAATTGTGCAAAATATATCAAGGATTATGGAAATCTTTATAAATAAATCAACTATCTAGTTTTATGGTTTTCGAAAAATTAAGAGATAGTTTCTCAAAAGTTCTCAGGGATGAAGGTTCTGAGAATGAATATGTTGAAATTGACCTCGGGCAAGAAGAAAAAGGAAAAGAAAAAGTTTTGATAAAATTATTCGTTCTTAAAACTTATGAAGATGTTACTGAAATCTTAAATGCTTTAAGAGAAGGTTATACTATTGCGATAATAGATATAAAATCATTAAGGCAAAAAGATTCTATAGAATTAAAAAGAGCAATAGCAAAAATCAAAAAGACAACAGATGCTCTTGAAGGAAGCATTGCCGGCTTTGGTGAAAACATGGTTATTGTAACACCATCTTTTGCTAAGATTTACAAAGAAGCAGAAAAGCCAAAAGAAAAAGAAAAAGGCAGATGGGAAGATTAAGCACTGATTCTTAATCAACAACCTTTAAATAACAAATAGATTATTCTTATCTTATGAAAACCCTTTTTATTCCAGCATACAAAAAAACAGAGTTTAATGCTGATTTATCCAAACTTCCGAAAAATATTGCAGTTGCCTATTCTATACAATACAAAGAACTAGCCGAAAATCTGATTAAAAAGCTTTCAAAAACTCATACTATCTATAATATGGGGCAAGTTTTGGGTTGTTCAAGTCCAAAACTAAGCAAATCTGTTAAAGCTATACTATTAATAGGTAATGGAAGATTTCACGCTATTAACCTTGCTTTATCAACAAAGCTTCCTATTTATATATTAGAAGAAAACAAATTAAGTTTGATTTCCAAACAAGAAATAGAACATTTAGAACAAAAAAGAAAATCTGCTTATGTTAATTTTCTTAATTCAGATAAAATAGGAATCCTCATTTCCACAAAACCCGGACAGCAAAATATGAAAACTGCAATAAATATCAAAAAGGCAATCAAAAACAAAAAATCCTATTTATTTATAGCAAATGAGATAAATGTTAATGAGTTTGAAAACTTCAATGAAATTCAGAGTTGGGTGAATACTGCCTGTCCGAGAATGGATATGAACTCAAATAAAATAATAAATTATAAACAAATAAAAAATTAAACTTTTGCTATAGAGAATACTGTTTTTAATGCTACAACTATTGTTGCAGGCACAAACAGAACAAGCAATGCTCCAAATACTGATGTTACCATACTTCCAACACCTATTCCTATCAAGCTTGCATTAACACTATCCATTCCGAATTTGCTTACAATAACTAAAACAACTCCAGCAATCATGAATTTTTCAGAGTCCTTTCCTGTAACATTCATTAAACCAACTATAACCCCAAGAACAACCAGCAATGAATAAATTACTTTGTTGTATGCTGTCAAAACAGGAATAGATATCAATGAAGCACTTAGTCCTATTATTATAGCAAGAATAACACCAAGCAAAAATGCCCATGCCCCCAAACTATTTTCCTTTGACTTTATCATTTTTTCCTCTTTTATACTGATTAATAATTCAACTATTATATAAATGTTTTTGAAATCAAATTTGAATATTGTTTTTCAAAATAGAAATATTTATAAACCATAGTAACTGCGGAATTACAACACAAAATGAATAATAAAACAATCACATTGCTTTTTGCAAGTATTTTATCCTTTGTATTCTTAATAACTTTGGCAAGTGCTGCAATAACATTAACAAATGTTCCTACATTATCAACAACAGGAAATTCTGCAACTATTGTTTTACAGAGTAATACTGGTGATTCAATAACTTCTTTCAGTATAAGCTCTATTGCTCAAGATGGAAAAACAATAACATTCTCTCCTGTAACAACTCCAATTGCTTTAGTTGCTAATGTAAATAAAAATGTTTCTTTTAATTATGTGATTCCAACTGATTTTAATTTTAAATTAGGAAAAACATATTCAACTACTTTAACAATGAATACTTCATCTGAAACTAAAACACAAGTTCTTAATTTCGAGCCAAAAAATTATTGTGCTTATGGAACAAAAGGAACATTGGAAATAAGAAATCTTAAAATAGATAATGTTGGAGGTTTTGGAGATGATGGAGAATGGTATGCTTTAGATGAAATTGAAGTTGAAGTAGAAGTAAAAAACACTGGCTCAGATGATGTTGATGAGATTACTGTTGTTTGGGGGCTTTATAATTCAGAAACAGGAAAATGGATAATTGATGATGAAGAAAAAAGTTTTGATTTGAATGATGAAGAAAAAAGCACAATCACATTTAGTTTTCAATTAGACCCAGAGGACTTAACTTCAAGTTATGAAAATTACATATTCTATGTAAAAGCATATAGTGATGACCAAGGAGAAGATATGCAATGTTCAAGCGATTCAGAATCAATAAATGTAAAATTTGATAACAACTTTGTTATTCTTAGCAACATCAAATTTGTTCCAGAAACAACACAATGTAGCCAAGAAGTTCAAGCAACAGCAGAAGCATGGAATATTGGAAGCGATGACCAGGATGATGTTTATGTAATAGTTTATAATAAAGAATTGGGTTTAAATCAAAAGATAGATATCGGAAGCATAGATTCATTAGATAAGGAAAAAATAAGTTTCTCATTCACAACTCCTGCAGAAATTTCAGAAAAATCATACTCAATAAGCTTCTCTGTTTATGACGAAGATGATGAAATATTCGAAAATGACAATGATGATGAATCTGTTGTTAGCGGAATGTTAAAAGTTGAAGGAAACTGCATTATTGCTCCTCAGGCAAGTGTTTCAGCAGTTCTTGATTCAGAAGCAAAAGCAGGAAAAGAACTCACAATAAAATCAACAATTACAAACATTGGAACAAAACAAGCGACTTATACTCTTGGTGCAGATAGTTACAATTCTTGGGCAACTTTATCTTCAGTAACTCCAACATCAATAACTTTGAATGCAGGAGAAAGAGCAGATGTTGTTTACAAATTAAATGTTAACAAAGGAATTGAAGGAAATCAAGTTTTCAATATAGAAGTTAAAACAGGAAATACAGAAAAAGAAACATTCAAACAGCAAGTTCAAGTAACAATAGAAAAATCATCATTCAACATTCCAGGAATTTCTGGCTTCGCAGTTGGCGGGGATAACTGGTATTTGTGGGGAATTGGAGCATTGAATGTAATTCTTGTTATAGTAATAATTATTGTTGCAATAAGAGTTGCAAGAAGTTAAATTTCTAAATGTATTTTTTATATTATAAGAACAGAAAGAACTTATTAAAATTTAAATTAGTAGCAATATAAATTGTTTTTTTATTAATAATATCTAAGATATAATATTGCCCCATATTTTGTTCGGAGTTTAAATATAGCATTTTATAACAGAATAAGCTTATATTTTTAGTTAACTTTATCTGAATAATCATCACTTTCTTTTTTAATCATAAATATTTTCCTGTAAAAACTTTCTCCGAATCTGTTTTCTTCTTCCAAGTCAATAACCCACAATCCTATTAGATATCCCAAAAGTCCTCCAGCAAGAACATCACTCATGAAATGCAATCCGAAATAAACTCTTGACACACCTACTAATACTGCCAGTAAAATCCACAATTTTTTGAGTTTTGGGAATTCTCTTGCGAGAATAGGAACAGCACAAAAAACAAACATTGTTTGGAACGAGGGAAATGAAAAATTCCAAGTTTCAAAACTCATATTTTGGAATATCTTCATTATTTCCACAATTCCAACCTGAAAAGGGCGTGGCCTTTGTATTAAAAATTTTATAATAAAACTAATAACTGCAGAAAGAAGCAATGTAAGCCATAAAGGAAGTATCCATCTTCTCTTGTTCTCTTTCCACAAAAACAAGCTTGTCAAAAGAAAAAAAATTATAATCTCAGAACTCACAAAAGTAATTCCTATAAAAAAGCTATCTAACCAAGGATTTTTAATTCCTTCAAAAAGGTTTATTATTGATGAATCCACATAAAAGCTAATTAGTATCAATAATATGGTTATTAATATCCATTTGTTCCTCTTTTTCATTTTTTAACTAATATTAAAATATTTAAATACATTTCCATATTGGTTAAAATGGAAGAAGAAACAAAAAACATTTTAAATCTTGTTTTAAGGTATGTTATCTTGGTTTTGGTAGCTGTTCCAAATCTTTATCTTTTTTATAAATTGTTCACGCCGATAACTATACAGGCAGTTTATTATTCATTAAAAATATTTTTTGATGTCTCTATTTCAGGAAATGCAATTTCTTTTAACCCTTCTTGCTTGTCAATAGAGATTATCGAGGCGTGTATAGCCGGCTCTGCATATTATTTATTATTGCTTTTTAATCTTTCAACTCCGAATATTGAATTTAAAAAAAGAATTTGGCTTATCCTCGCGGCATTTTCTTCTTTTTTTGTTTTAAACATTGTAAGAATTTTTGTTCTCTCTGTTTTGTTGTTAAATCGTTCCTCTTTTTTTGATTTTAGTCATCGTCTTTCTTGGTATGT
>JBAZVA010000089.1:0-4610 GCA_041661165.1 Candidatus Woesearchaeota archaeon
GGGACAATACGGTTATCTTTTTTAACAAGCAAACTTCTTTGAACAATTCCAGCCTTTGCCCTATCTATGCCTGGAAAAAGATATTCTATTCTAGTATGGGGATTTTTTAATTCATCACCAAGGGCAGGTAATTTTCTTTGCTTATAAAAATAAGAAAACCGCTTAATTCCCATATAACATTAATTTACCATTATTATTAAAAAAGGCGTACACGTTGTTGGAATTGATATTGAACCGCTAATGATTAACAAATGTAAAATGCAGTATAACAAAATTCAAAACGCACAATTTTTTCTAAGGCTTCTTTTATGAAGGACAACAAAAACTAAAAACAATTGCGGTTTACAAGTAAATTAAACTATTAGGGGAGATTACCAAACAAGTCTCGTGGTAACCCAGTAAAGTCTTCATAGGTCTCATCTCGAATATCTTCCTCGGTCTTAAGTAATCTTCTTTGAATGTGGCCGTCATTAACGGGGCGCCCGCAATGTATGCAGGTTACTGTGTGTCCATAGTGAACATCTCCGGGATTAAACTGTACCCCTGTATTAGTACATACATTAACAGCTATTGGCATATTGTACACCTCAAATTACTCTAATCTATTAATCATTGAATTTAAAAAATAATAGTTATCAACTTTTATTCTGCCACTACAACTATAGGTGTTTTCAGGTATTTGTTTACCACAACTTTGATTTGTTCAGTTGTTGCACTTTTTATTGCTTGTTCGAGTTGTTTTTCTGGTTCGGGCATATTGCATGCAATTTGTAGGAGTTTTCTTTGGAACCACCAATTATCATTGTCTTTTACACTTTTGTTTAAGTACTTCAAGTGTTTTTTCTTTAGTTTTTCAAGATCTTTTTCTTTAATATTTTCTATTTCACTAACCTTGTTTATTATGAAATTGATTGTGTTTTCAGCTTCTTTTTTGTCTATATCAGTGGTTATTAAAAGCATTGAAAAGTTTTCTCCAAAAGCATGAGTTACATTTACATTGTAAACGAGCCCTTTATCCTCTCTGAGTATTTTCATGAGCCCAGTTTTTTTATCCTGAAGTTGACTTTTGATGAACCTAAGTACAATTGAATCAGGGTCTCTTGTCGGAGGACTAAGAAAAGTAATATTCAAATGTGCGAGGTTTAGTCCCATTTTTTTATCTTTTCTAAGAGCCACTTCAAGCATCTTTGGAATAAGAGGAACTTTCTTTTCACCTTTTTTCATCGAACTAAAATATTTTTCTATTTCAGGTATTGGATTCTCCAGATTTCCTTCTATTTGAATTAACATATTATTTGAAATATAATGTTTTTCATGAAATTTTATAAGATCTTCTCGCGTTGTTGCAGTTATAGCATCACTAAGAATATTATTATTTGAATACCCCTTTCCTGCGAGCCCATGAACAATGTTTACTATTTCCTCATAGCATGCTCTCCCAGGGATTTGACCCAGTTGTGCAATCTCATTTAACAAAATTCCCTTTTCCCTAGCAATATCAACTTCATTAAGTACAGGATTTTGCATAAAATCTGCAATAAATTTCATAGCATCAGGAAGTCGTTTACTTTTAAAATCAAAAAAATAAGTTGTGGACTCTTGACTAGTTCTCCCATTACGACCAATATCAAGACGCTTTAGTTCCTTCTTCATTAAATCAAAGGAAGGAAAAAGCTTTGACCCAGAAAAAAGCATATGCTCTAAAAAATGAGCCATCTGAGAATTATCCCCATCAGAACAACCAGAAAAAACAGTTACTTTAACTTCAACCTCTTTCTGACGCTTCTTATGAAAAATAACTTGCAAACCATTATCCAAAACTTTTTCCACAGCACCCATATTTTCACACCGGCAATTAGTTTTTTGAAAATAATTATCTAGTAATCAATATGTTTTATTGACTTTTTATTCTTAGTCCATTCTTCCATTTCAACTTTTAATTTATTATGAATAGCTTTTGCATTTTTAAGATTATTATTAGCCTTGTGCACTTTTTCTATTTGTTCAGAAAGTTCTTTTTCAACTTTTGCATTTAATTCTTTTTCATTTTCAATTTTTCCTCTTTGTTCTTTAAGTTGTTTTATTATTTTTTCACTATTATTTATCTCAGTAGTGTATTTTGCAATAAGCTCCATTTGAGTTGTAATTTCCCTTTCTTTTTCAAGACCTATTTCCTTATCTTTTATTTCCAGTTCTAATTTCTCTATTTCGCTTTTTTTAATTAACCCTAATTCTTCAAGTTCTTTTTTATTTTTGAGCTCCTGCCGTTTTATGACAAGTTCTTCTTTTCTTATTCCAATTTTTCCTTTGCTTATTTCAATTTCGTTTTCAAGTTCTTTATTTGTCTCCCAAAATTTGAACAATACCCAAATTATTATTCCAAAAAAAAGAAATCCAAAAGCCACGTTTATGAAAAAGCTATTTCTATTTTCCATTTCTTTTTTTTCAGATTTTGTTAGGGGGTTTTCGGAACATAACCCGCTATTTTTATCAACATAATTTGTGTCACACTCAAGTTTAGAACAAATTGGTTTGTCCCCTATTATAAGTGAATTTTTTAATACGCATATAGAAACATCAGGACATTGAGTCTCTGTTAGTTTATTGCAATTACAATCTGAAGGGCTCCCATAACAAACATTTTCATTGTTACACTTCCCCCTTATACAAAATCCTCCACCACATTGGTTCTTGTTGTTACAAGAATTTCCATCATTTAGACAATTTGTGTCGCCATTAGAAGGGCATTTCCTACAAATATTATAATCATACGATTTTGTACTCTTGATTAGGTTATTACTAAGAATTACATAGGAAGTATTTATTGCACCTCCGCCACATTTACAGTCAATACAAACATTAATTGAAATCTTATTATTTGCAGGCACAAGAACCTCTTGGTTATGATTGAATTCGCCTACACAATAAGTGACATTGCTTGCTGTTGAGTGATGGGTGTAAAAGATTCTAGCATTAATGTCATGATCAGTGATATTCTGTACTGCAAACCCTATGGTCGGAGAAGGACTAAAATCAACAAATTGTAATGGTTGTTCATAAAATGTATTAGTTCCGGTAATAAAATACCCTGATGTTTGACCCTGTTTTATTTCTTGGTACTGACAGCTTAAGGACAAAACCACTTGTACAAAGAGAAAAACGCATAAAATTATACAAAAAATTCTGCAGTTCATTAAGTTACCCCCTTATGTCATTATTTAAAATATTCTATTAAAGTTCATTCTTATTTTAATCAATCCCAGTCCAGTTCATTCTTTTTCTCCCAAACTACTTTTCCTTTTTTTCGCGGATTCACTCATTTTTTTCTTTGTCTCATTAGACAATTTTATCCCTACTTTTCTGCCTGCTTTTCTAAAATGATTAATGGTAAAGGGATAATTCTTTGAATTATATGGACTCATATTTTCAGATCCTTAGTATTAACTAAATTTAAATAATTAAGGGCATTTTTCAAAGAACCACTTTTTGAATCTCCTCGCCCAGAATTATAATTCTCAATAAACACCCCACACACTCATTTTTTCACCTACAACTTAGATTAGCTTTTTAATTTGTTTTAATTTTTCATTTAAATATGCAATTTCCGTTTTTAGAGCCAGATTTTCTTCAAAAAGTTTGATTTTTTCTTGATCACTCACGGGTACATTAAATTGTTTCATAAGTAATTCTGAGTGTAGTCCTTTGTTTGTTCCTTTTTTTTTGCAATTGTTAATAAACTGAGAAAATCTTCTTGAAGATAATACTATTGAGTTTAATTCATCAACATTGTTTATTTTTGTCCATTTTTTTAGTTCATCTTGGTTTATCGAGAATATTTTTTCTCTATTTTGGTATTTATCTAAAATTAAATTTCTTTTTTTCAGTACTCGAATTTGTTCAGAAATGCTTGTTTTTGGGCAATTTGTTTCGCCCGATAATTGTTTTAATGAAATCTCTTTCCTAAAGTAAATTGTTTGAAATGTAAAATAGAGTGTTCCGCTAAATCCAAAATTAAAGCTTTCTTTCATAAAACCACTAATTTAATTATTTAATGTCTTTGTTACTACTATTTCAATTATTGAATATGTATTTAAATATATCTTATCATACGATATATTAGTCAGAAGGTGAAAGAATGAGTATGTTTGATCCCTGTCAGGAAACTTATCATTGCGATAAATGTGGATATGAATGGAATCCAAGAGTAATGTTTCCAAGAAATTGTCCTAATTGTGGATGGGACTTTAGAGTATAAAGAAGACAAAAGAAAGCATATTAGTGATAGAAGATATAGTACGCAAGTTGTGGTGAATTAGTTGTATTTGTTTATAATTGAATCAATTACTTTTTCTTTGTCATAAGTAATTTTTGCAGTAAATATTCCTTTCTTAGTTAGTAACGGTAAAAATAAGCGGTCTGAGTCCCACAAATTTAGTTTTTTTATTTGGGAAGTTTTAATCCACTCCAAATTACCCTCATTACACTCAATTAGATTTCCAGTGAACTTCTTTGCAATAAAAACAAAATTTATCCATTCCTCATCAGTACTTGTTGAAGGATAAGTAATAATGCCTTTTAGCACTGGACTTGTTATTATTAGACCTGATTCT
>JBAZVA010000090.1:0-930 GCA_041661165.1 Candidatus Woesearchaeota archaeon
ATTCGTGGTGTTGTAGAATGTGTGCTTCAGCTCTTTCATAATTAAATTTTTTAAAATATTCTTCTTCAAATGCAAAATGTGTGTGCGTATAGTCTTCTAATTCTTGAAATATTTGTGATAAAATTTCTCGCTCCTTTTTATCAATGAGTGCATCATAGAGTTCATTCATATAGCCAAATAATTTTTTATGCTGAGAATCAACAATAAGTATATCTACGCTTAACTCTGGAGTCCATTCCATAAGAACCATAAAACCACCTCTGCACATCCATTAAAGACTAGTCCGTTTATATACTTTATTTAAAAATAGATATTGCATAAGGTATTAATTAACTCTTAATATGTTTACTTTCTGTAATTCTAAATGTTTCCAAATAAAGCAAGCCACAGGAAGCAAATTATAAATAAAATCATTTGCTTGCTAAATATTAAAGCAAGGAGTGGCTATTTAAGATAATGTGCTATATTATTAGAATAAATGTTGTATCCTGCCAAGAGTTCAACATCAATATCTATATTAGATAATGTCATTATTTCTTCAGGAGATCTTCTTGCAGAAAATCCTCTGTACTTATCATGGTGTTTTTCCAATTTACAAAGAACGTCATCTATAGACTCATAAATTCTTTGCTGAGTAATATCTTCATTATGCTGAGGCTGTAATTGAACTATTGCTGAAGATAATATGTTTATTGGCTGAATTTTTACTAAATCTAAACAAATTTCTCTAGTTTTATACGCTAGCTCTTTTCGGTCATCATCTGATTTTACAAGTACTGGTTTTCCAAATGATATATAGACCTCTCCGATGAATGTTTTTCGCCAGTTGCCAGAATCTTTAACTTGAAATGTATATGTCTGATTTTGTTGCCTCATAAAATCTTTTAATTCTATAAGATGCGAATAATCTACATTCACAGGAATAATGTA
>JBAZVA010000090.1:940-4453 GCA_041661165.1 Candidatus Woesearchaeota archaeon
TTTTAATTGCTGCATCTATTGCCCCCTGAAATGTTGCGGGTTTAAATGCATGTACGAGACCATCTCGAGATCTTGTTCCCTCTGGAAAAACCATTACATTTCTTTTATTAATAAGCAGTTCACTGACAGAATCAATAAGCGAGAGTATTGCTGCATGTGGGTTGACTTCTCTTTCAACCATGATGCCTCCTATACGCTCAACAAAATATTTTAGTACTTGCTCTTTTCTGCCTGTTTCTTTTTTTAATAAGTTATTCCCCATAAGTGCAAAAGGAATATCTCCCCCATGCCAACTAATAGTATAAGGCAACCCTATTGTTTCCCACATACTTTTATGAGGACCAACGTAGAATATTGAACTTTCTTTATTGTTTCTTTGTTCTTCCATCAATTTAAGTGTTTCTTCAGGAATATCATATTTTTTATTAGAAGTTGTTTTAACTGCAGGCCAAAGAATACTTTTAAATAAAGCTAAGAAAACTTCATTTCTCTTAGATATTTTTTTCATTATCAATGGAAATCATCAATTATTTATATAAATTACTCTGGAGTGAATATATTATTTTTAAATAATAAAAAAATAGAAAAAATAGAAAAGAAATAACTCGATTTTTGATTGCACAGCTTTCAGAACTTAATTCTTAATGAGTGTTCCTATCTATTTTGACTCGTTTTTCCCGTTCTGTGCTCTGATTCCTTTTCTAGGTTAAAATTTATCAGATTTAGCCATAATAAAAGCAAAAATACAAAGAACAGTTCCATAAATACGTTTAATCCCAGCAGCAAAAACAGAATTAAAGTGCCAAAGAACATCAAATACGGGACGGATTCAGAGAATTTTTTTATGCTTTTATTTTCAGAATAATAGTTTCTGTTAAATTTCACTATTATCCACAAGAGAATAATTGAAGATATAATTCCCAAAGCAGTATGAATTACCCTGCTTGGTACTTGCTCTTTGTTATACGGCACAATAAGCGTAATTATTACTATTGCGGGAAATACATAAATTTCCCAGCCTATTTTTGTCCTTGTTAACACATACATTTTATGAACAAGCAAGATGAATCCTATTAAGATTATTCCTGTGCCAAAGAGGAAAACAAGATAATTGCCTTCTATATTTCCTAGCGTGGAAAATGGAGCATCAATCAGGGGCACGCTCCCTTTGTTTATAGTGAAATAAATCAACTCACAAATAAATAGCAAAGATAAAATAATTGTTGCAGTTCTTATTTTCATTGTTTCCTGCTTATTACAAGAGATATATAATTTTATTGGTTAAATCCCTTGATTTCTATATTTAATTATGTAAATACATATAAATACATAAAACACACACATATTATGATGCATAAAAGCCAGGCCAGCAGAAAGTTTCCTGAGTCTGTTAACGATAAACAAGCAAAGTTAAAATATGATTTTGATAAAAAGTTAACTAAATTAAATAAACACATCAATTTTGACAAGGAAATCACAAAAAGCAGCGCCAGAAAAACTCCCACCACAGTAACATGCTGTGAATGTAAAAAAAAATTCATTCTTCCTTTCAAGCCCAGAAAACCAGAAATATATTGTGATGAATGTTTTAAGAGGAAAAAACCCCAAATTAATTTAAAAAAACCAGCCAGAGTCATTTAAAAGAAATTCTTAATAAAAAAAGTGAGTGCCCCCTCCAGGGCAACTCGTCGCGTTACATATCCTTATTCTTTTTTATATCACCTCCATTGCTGGTTTTGAACCTATTCTCTTTGATTTTATTCAAATTCATTCCTAATTTTTTATTCCTAATTTTTCTTTGCTCAATTCATGAAGCACTCCAGGATATGTTGTCGGTCCTTTGGCAGGGTCCGCAGTGGAATATATTTTTACAACAATATTTTTTGTATCCTCATGCATATAACTTACAATCATGTGCTGTTCACCAGGCGGATCATATATGCTTGTACTCCATATTCTTTTGAATGCAAGTCCATTTTCTGTTTTCCAAATTAAGTACAGAATATCATAGCTTCCTTTTAATCCTACAAACGTTTTCTTAACCAAACACATGTCTTTTCTTGTATCTGGATAATGTGTTTCATGCACTGCATATAATTCGTCCTTTGAATCAAGTTTAGCTATAATTGATATTGCCTCGTTTGAACATATGTAATTGAATTTTGCTTTTCTTTTCAGTTCATTCATTTTATTGCCCTCATTCATTTTAGGTTATGATTTTTGCGTTTTACATTATTTTTTTTGCATAGCTCACGCTAATACAAAACAATATTCACATAACTAAAAAAAACAAAAAAATTATTTTATATTTTAAAACCGCACGTAGAAAATAAACAATCATAGAAATTTTGCATTTATGTTGCATTTAATTTCAAAAGATATGTATTTTTTCTTTTGTGGTTGTTTTTAGAAACCGGTTTTCGCCTCGGTTGCAAGTGGGAGTTTAGCTGCCCACCCAAAGCCAGGGTTTATGGCGGTTGATTAGAAGTGTTTATTCAGTCTGTAACACTTAATAAACATTACAGACATTGAAATAACAACTATCTGCCATGTATTAAAAATAAAATTACTATTGCTAACAAAATCATCGTATTTTATCGTCGATAGATTTTTGTTAACCATTTTTACAATATATCTTTGCACAGGAAGTATAAAAATGTTTTGATTTTTTAATTTGAATTCAATTTAAGAAATATTTTTTTATTATTTTTTATTAATAGTTCATCATATTTCATTATTATTTTTATTATTTTTATTTATTATTTAATTAATTTAATTTCATTCATTAGTATTATCCATTTATTTTTACTAATTATTTGCTTTGATTATCTGTTTTGATTAATTGCTTTGATTATTTTTTAATTGATTTAACATTTTAAAATTAAGTATTTATAATTATTACAATCAATCACAATCAGTTATAATTATTTATAATTACTTTTTAAGTTTAAGAACTGTTATTTCATTCTTTGATCCTAATCTCATAGGAGGGCCCCACGTACCTGTGCCTGGCGAAACATATAAACTCAAATTATCTATGTTATATAATCCATTTATTTTCGGAAATCTAGCTTTTACTAAGAGAGTAAATGGAAATATCTGTCCATTATGAGTGTGCCCCGATAACTGGAGCTTTACCCCTGATTTCGCTGCATCTTCATAACCCATGGGAACATGATTAAGAAGAATTGTCGGCTTCGAATTATTGAACTCTATGTTTTTTAGATGCTCAGCAACATAGCTTTTATTCTCTGAGTAATCAAGACCTATTATATTTATTCCTTTTATTAATTCAGATTCATTTCTTAGAACTTTAACTTTGGTTTCAGAGAGTAAATCTATTACTCTTTGTTCGCCCTCATAGAATTCATGATTTCCCATCACCATAAATGTGGGTGCTTTTATGTTATTTAATTGCTCAAATGTTTTTATAGATAGCTTTCCGCTCCCATCAACAAAATCACCAGTTATTACCACAACATCAGGATTTAAACTGTTTGTTTTTTCTATTAT
>JBAZVA010000091.1:0-4441 GCA_041661165.1 Candidatus Woesearchaeota archaeon
GTTGCTCCTGCGGCAAAACGTATAACGCAAACAGTTGGTGGCAAAATGACAAATCGTTGAATATTCTTAACTTTAATTGCTTCCGAAATCCAAACTGTACAAGCCGAGTGCTGCGTCAGAGAAGATGGATGTAATTGATAATCATTACGTCTATCTGAGTGGCAAATGTATAAGAAGAATTAGAACATAAGAATTATATTATTTTTGATGTTTTTAGCCTTAGATTTTTCTGAACATCAAAACGTATAACGGAAATAGTGGCGTCAAAGAATAGATTATCTTAACAATTATCTTTAACTATATATTGCTTTGATAAAGATGTGTCATTGTTGCCATTAGTTTCTGTTGAATTGCAAAATGTTAACGCGAATGTGGAGATAAAACTAGACTATGATTGACATTTTTGCAGTTAATTTTTTTTGAAGTGCAAATTGTGCAACCCGAACGAGGGCGTGAGAAGGTAGATATCATTGATAATTTGTTGTTAAATATGTATTATTGTCAAATAATGAAATTTAATATTATGAACATTGTATTGTGTTTAACAATTAGTTCTCTAGGTTCGCCAAAACGTATGAGACCTAATTTGACAGAGGCTGTAAATTCAGATTCTTCAAGAGTAATTTTATGGACGTCAGATTCAGGATGTGTCGTTTATGCAAATGGAGTTTGTAAAAATTATCTTACTCAAGATGATTTAAGAAAAATTGAACAAAATCAAGAGAAACATTTAATTTTTGGGTATATGAGTTCTTATTTTGAAGAGAAACCTGATGGAAGAGAATTTATTGTTGGAATATCATCACATGCAGTTTTATGTGAAAGATTTTTATCTTTTTTTCCAGAAAATTTGAATTTATCTCATTTAATTGAAAGAAACGTACATCTGAGATTGAATTTTTTGCACAAAAAAAATCCTCCTGTTCTAATTAGTTCAAAAAGACCGGTACAAATGGAAGGAATAACATTTGGACATTGTGATGGAGATGATGATATGCGAATCATGGAAATTTCACCAGAAGCATTGCAACAATTAAATATTGCACTTTCACAAATTCAATCTTGTTTATAGCAAAATTATCAAAAAATCATATAAGGTATGCTTGTTTTTGAGTAACGAATTTTATAATTTGTCAAAAATGCATGAATAGAAATTCTGGTTTTATGAAGCCATTTTTATATTAACAATTTGATTGTGGCAAATGATGTTTTGTATTTTAGCCTCGTAGGTTGTTGTTATAGAAATGATTGTCTTTGTCCATTTTTTTAGAAATAGCTAGACGTTTTTTCCACTGTTCTTTATATTCATTTGCAATTTGAGGATTTTCAAAATGTATTGAATTTTCAACGTTACGGTGTTCTGCTGCGTTTGTGAAATTATAACTTCCTGTTAGCACGATAATATCATCAATAATCATGACTTTATTATGGGCAATGCCTGCAGGTTTATCGATAAAAACACTAATTCCTTCTTGAGCGAGTTTGTGTATAAGTACTTTTTTCTCTTGAGAAGAATCGAAAATGCATACGACTTTGACTCCGCGTTTATGAGCAAGTATTAATGCATTTGCTATATCAATTGAAGTAAATGAAAATGATTGTACTAATATTTCATTTTTTGCATTGGTGATTCGTTCTATAATTTTTTTCGCACAAGGTTGTCCGGGTGAAAAATAGATTGCGCACTGGACGTCTTGATTAGAATGTGTATTTACAGAAAATCCAAATAGAAAGGCGCCAATTGCGATTAGTATATAATTTTTGCTAATTTTTTGTGTATTCATTATTGTTATGATACAAAATTTACGATACAAAATTCTACTAAATTTTTTGAGCAATTAATTATTTAAGATAAGTTCAATTTATTATCGATTTTAAGCTATTATGATTAAAAGATTTTCTCAATTTTAATATTTGGTATTTTAAGTTATAATATTTACAATGAAATCTTTAGTTATGCCTGTTGTCGGGCTGCCAAATGTTGGGAAATCGACAATTATTAATGCAGTTTTAGGGCGAAAAGTTAGTATAGTAACACATAAACCTCATACGACTAGATCGATGATTTTTGGAACAAAGCAGTTTGATGGAGCTGAAGTTGTTTTCGTTGATACTCCTGGTATTCAAAAAGTTAATACAAAGCTTGGAAATATGATTTTTGAATCAATGAAAGAATATTTATTACAGCAAGATGAAGTATTGTTAATTTTAGATGCATCAAGGCCTGAGATTGAAAAATTTGAATCAATTATTCCAAAAAGCATTATTGTTCTTAACAAAATTGATCGTCTTCGTAAGCCAAAATTATTGCCACTGGTTCAAAAATTGAAAGAAATGGGAGCCAAGGAAGTGTTTTTTACTTCAGCAAATTTAGGTGATGGTATTGCCGAACTTTCTGAATATCTAAAAAACAAAATGCAGGATGAAGAAGAGCATGATTTTTCCACTGTGCCAGAAGATGTGGCTTATTTTGCATGTGAATGTGTTCGTGAGAAAATTTTAGTACAATTTGACGAAGAAATTCCATATAAAGTTTGGATAGAGCCTGTATCTATAAAATTGCCCAAAGATAGCGCTTGGCATATTGAGCTCAATATCGTTGTGCCAAAAGCGAGCTACAAACCTATGTTGCTTGGTAAGAAAGGTGAATGCATTAAATCTATTGGTGTTGCAGCACGTGCAGAATTAACTGCAAAATTTAAGCAATCAGGATATTTAGGATTGAAAATTATTGTTGATGAAAAGCTTTGGAATAAAGATTATGTTTATTCTAGGCTTGGATGGATGAAAAAATAACCCGCAATATATAAAAAATAGTTATAAAGATGATATGTAGTTTCTAAAATAACTTTTAATTTATCGATTAATAGATCAAATATTTTATATGATTAATTGTTCTAGTTTTTATTATTTTTTAAATAAAGAAAAAAATGCAAAGAATTACAAAAATTACATGAATAACGTAGAGTTTTTAGGGAAAATAGTTGCATATTTATGATAATTTTGCTATATTTCAACCAGTGCGGTGCATTTTCGCACTTTATTAGGAGAAAATTATGAAAATTTTTAGCTTATTGGGATTAGCAGTATCTGCTTTCGCATTGACCGCTTGTATGGGATGTGGAAAAAAAGATCAAGCTCCAGCTGAAGCTCCAGTTGAACAAACTGATTCTGCAGAAGTTGCTACAGAAGATTCTAACGAAGCTCCAGCAGCTTAATCGTTTAGGATTAAAAACGGAGAATTTGCTATGCAATCAAGTGTTTTTAAAAGAATTCTTTTAGCTTCGGATCACGCAGGTGTAGAGTATAAGGCATATGTTATGTCTTTTCTGGAAGCTAGGTTGGATTCATTTGGTTTAGATTCATTGATTGACGTTGGGGCATTTAATCCAAATATTCGAGTCGATTATCCAGATTATGCAAATTTTTTGGTCAGATCGATAAAAGATGAAGAAACTGCGGGCATTTTAGTATGCGCTCGGGGAATTGGTATGAATATTGCTGCAAATAGATATAAACATATCAGAGCAGCGTTGTGTTCAGATATTCGCTCAGCGTTTTTTTCGCGTTCGCATAGCAATGCTAATGTTTTAGTATTGGCTTCAGAAGCAGATCACTCCAAAGAGACCACTAATGAAATTTTAAAGAATTTTTTGATTACAAATTTCCAAGGCGGTCGCTATCAAACAAGACTTGAAAAGCTTAATAATTTTTCACAAGATTTTATTGATAGATTCTAAGATTAAATAGAAATTTTTTTTATTTGATCAATTGAATCTATGATATTTTGTTGAACGTATTATATTAATCTTATGTTCAAAGTTGATTAAATTTTAAGTTTTATAGAATAATTGAGCTAAGGCGTTTTTTTTAATTGCATTATTGATTATAATTTAGATATGAAATTTAAAAAGAACGTAGTGCTTTCTGTTTTGATGTCTTTGAGTCTATTGATTGGTTTCTTTTCGATGTTCCATAGCACAAGTATTGAAGTATATTCAGAAGATAATAAGGTACATTCAGTGCCAACTAACAATAAAGTAACATATGTTTTTGTTTGGTCTTCGACATGTGGAAGTTGTGTCTATAACTTAAGCGATATTAATTTGTTAAAACAACGTGTGGAAGAATTGGGTGGCAAATTTTTACTAGTGCTTTCTGAGGATAAATTAATTTTAAGACAAATGGGTAAAGCAAGTTGTATTAGATTAAATCTTGAAGATTTGGAAAGTTTTTACGATAAAGATCAAGTGTTGCAAAAGAAATTCAGAATCAATGTTGTTCCAACTTTATTAATTTTCAGCAAAAACGGAAAAATGGTGAAGCGTATAGAAGGAGCAGTTCCTTGGGGCGAAAATGGCAATATGCAAGAAGCTCTTGAGTTTCTCAATTAACTATTATTTCTCAGATTTTTTTCATTACAAACAAATTGATCTCATCG
>JBAZVA010000092.1:0-4387 GCA_041661165.1 Candidatus Woesearchaeota archaeon
CTTCATTATGTTTTTTATTATCTTTATTCTTATTGGCTGCTTTTGAATTTTTGATACTCTTACTTTTGTTTGAACTTTCCTCTAATTTACACATAGCTTTTCTTACTAACGTAGCTAATTTTTGTTCAAGCCCACGAACACCAGATTCATATGTATAATCACGGATTATAGTATCAATATGATTTTGATTCTCAATTATAAATTCACTTTCTTTTACGCCATATTCTTTCAACAATTTTGGCAATATATATTCATTTGCAATTTTATGTTTTTCTTCTTGTGAATATCCTGAAACATCGATAATTTCCAAGCGATCTAATAAAGCTGGATTTAAATCTAAACTGTTAGTCGTACACATAAATATGACTCCGGACAAATCAAACCCTTCTTCAACATAATGATCTTGGAAAGTTTTGTTTTGAATAGGATCAAAAATTTCTAGCAACACATCTTCTGGATTTCCTCGAAAATCACGGCCAATTGCACCAATTTCATCAAAAATGATAAGCAAATTTGATGATTGAGCATCTTTTATTGCTTGCATTATTTTACCCGGCATTGCTCCTATATACGTACGTCTATGTCCGCGCAAAACAGCTTCATCTCGAATTCCACCAAGTGAAATACGCATAGTTTTTAACCCCATAGCCTTACCTGCTGCATAAGCAAGCGTGGTTTTTCCAGTACCCGGAGACCCATGAAAACACAAAACAGGAGCGCGAGCGATATCTTTCACACGCTTTCTTTGAATTATTAATTCATAAATACGTTCTTTCGCTTTCTTCATTCCATAATGCGATAATTCCAGCTCTTCTTTAATTGAATCAAGATCAGTTTTGATAGGAGTATGCTTACCCCAAGGAAGTGCTACCAAAAAATCGAGATAATTTCTTACAATCGAAGCTTCAGCAGACATAGGATTCATAGATTTAAGCTTCTTAAATTCTCCCTTTGCCTTTTGATGCGCACTTTCTGTAAATTTGGTCTTTTCAATTTTCGCTTCTAAACGAGCAAGCTCTTCTTTGAAATCATCAGCTTCGCCAAGCTCTTTCTGAATTGCTTTCATTTGCTCATTTAAATAATATTCTTTTTGATTTTTTTCAATTTGAGATTTGATTCTACTTCGAATACGACGTTCCGCTTGCAAAATATCCATTTCAGATTCAATCAACCCAATCACTGTTTCAATTAAATTAGAGCTATCTTGATTTTCCAAAATACGCTGCTTTGCTTCCACAGGCAATTCCATATGCGTTGCCACTATATAAACTAACTTGAAAGAATCAGAGATATTTTCAAGATAATGCGATAATTCAACTGAAAACTTTTTCTGCGCTTTCATATATTGATCAAAAACAGAACACATAGTCTTGCGCAATGCAATATGTTCTTGATTATCTAATGTCTTTTGTGCTTCTTTATTTTCAATGATCTCAATTTCACCAAATAATTTATCATCTTCTTGAATAAAATTTTTCAAACGAGCAATCGTTTCGCCTTCAACTAAAACCTTCAAAGTATTATCCGAAAGAACAATCGCTTTTTTTATTTTGGCTACTATACCAATTTCATACAAATCATCTTGTACGGGTTCTTCCATTTGCGAATCTTTTTGAGAAATTAAAAAAATATACTCATCTGCATAATTAACCGAATTAATCGATTTTTCTCTACCAACAAACAATGGAATCGTCATTCCAGGAAATGCAATCACATCTCTTAATGGCAACAATGGTAATTTTACGATTTTTGACAAAAGATATCTCCTACGTGCAATTATATAATAAATCCATACAACTATTCCATAGAAAAATTCTCAAACCAATGATAATTTTGAATTGATTTTATATTTTTTGCACAAAATTTCTTATCAGTAAATTAGAAGAAAAACTAATCACAGAAATTATGATTAAAAATTCTCTTGAAAATACATAGATCTATATAGGTTTTTAACCTTAGCTACAATTTTTTGTAAGTATGATTACAGTTACGATTGCTGCTAAACATGCTTGTGAAATACGTTGATGCCATGCTAGCTATTTTATCTGAAAACCAGTTGTGCGAAACTTTTGGCAACATTGCTTCAATTTCTTCTTTCAAATGTGGGTATAATCTCAAAATCGTCTCGCGTAATTCTTCACCAGATTTTATCTCTGTTTCACTATCTCCGATTCTTCTTAAATTAATATCTGTTGTCTCTTTGTTCAATTCATTAAAATTTGTATATCCAATAATCGAATATGCTTCTGGACGTAAAATACTAAGAACGGCATGAAGCAATTTTATAGATTCTAAATCTCCTTGCAGTGTATGCTGATTCAAAAGCAGAGCTCCTAATTTCATAGCAATCATTTTCTTATCTCTACACAGAGTTCGATCCAAATTGCTATCTTTTTCGCTAATCATTCCTGCTACTATGAAATCGACATAAAACCTATCTCCAGAAAATAATAGCAAATTTGAAATAATAGATTTATTCAAATCAGCGCATTTATTTTCACAATTTCCTTCATACGATACGCTTTTCACAACAAATTCATTACTTGACTTTATTTCTAATACCCAACCTATTGTTGCAAATACCTTCCCGCTCAATAACAATATTGCCCAATACATACCATACTCCTATTTTATTTATATCTTTAATTTTTTTTTCAAGCAACTCATTTTATTAATACAGCCAAATTATGATTTATTTTTTCCAATAAATCATCTGATAAGCTATGAGATTTTCTTTTTTTTAAAATGTCTTCTATTTCTATTATTTTATGTTCTTGCTGTTCTTTTGATCCAAATAATACATAATATGAAATTAATCTTTTCACAGGAACAGCGGCTATTAAATCTGAGTCAAGAAGAATTTTTTGTTCATATTTCCATTTTATAAACAAATTATAACATGATGGAAACATCAAAATTGCAGAACTTATAGCTCCTATTATTGTCGAAGCTTCTTCAATCGATTTCATCATAAGAACTAAAGATACAAACAATAAAAGAGAAGCTATTATATTTGTAAAATCTTGGCTTAATTCTACAGTTTTTAAAACCTGTTTTGCTTCTAAAATAGCTTGATCCAACTTGCCTTCATATTTATACCAATCCATATCTTTAGTATTTGAAAAAAAATCTTCAAATTTATTGAAATTAGAATCTTGCAATAAAGCAGAAGCATACATATTATTTATAGTATTTTTGTTCTTTCTATTGAGCAATTTCTCTAAAACAATAGGTAATAATGAAAGACTTTCTTCTTTATTTGGATAAGCATTCTTAAACATAGGTATAAAATGAATTTCATACTGAAATTTAGGAGGCTCTGCATCACTTTTATTTAATAGTTTAATTTTTGGAGCAAAAAAATCAATTTTACCATTTTCGTAAAAATGAAGTGCCCAAACATCCCGCACATCTGATTCAGTTTCACTTAATTCACTTTCAAATACCGAGCTAATAATAGAATTATCTAAAATAATATCAGAATTGAATAAGGATAAATCAATCACAACCGATTTCGCAACTTTAGAATCATTTCCACTTACATATAAAAAATACGTCGTCGAGCCATGTGCGCTAAAACTTAAAAATGCAAGCAAACAAAAACTTGATATAAATTTCTTCATAATAATAGATTATAACAAAATTGACAAAAATTCAATATATTGTTAATGTTTTGAAGATTTTTTCTATAGTTTTTTGTAAGTATGATTGCAGTTACGATTGCTGCTAAACATGCTTGTGAAATACGTTGAGGCTATGCTAGCTATTTTATCTGAAAACCAGCCGTTCCATGTTTTTGGCAACATGGCTTCTATTTCTTCTCTCAAATCAGGATATAATCTCAATATCGCCTCGCGCAATTCTTGGGCTGATTTGATTTCTGTTTCAGCATCTCCAATTTTTCTCAAATTCACATCCGTTGTCTCTGTTTGGAATTCTTTGAATGCTGTATATCCAATAATTGTGCCCCCATCTGAACGCAATTCTTTCAAAATTTTATGGAGCAATTTTATCGCTTCTGGGTCCCCTTGAGATGTATGTTTGTTCAAAAGAAACGCTCCTAATCTCATTGACCTCATGTCTTGATTTTTCTCTTCATATGGCCCGTCATTTTGATCTTCAACCATCTTTCTTATTAGAGAATTTGAAGAATATCTACACCAAGAACATAATAGCAAATTTGAAATAATCGATTTATGTAAATCTACATATTGATATTCACAATTTCCCTCATACGATACATTTTTTACAATAAATTCATCTCTCGATTTTACTTCTAATATCCATCCTGTCGTTGCAAATACATTTGCACTTAATAATAATATTATCCAATACATACCATACTCCTATTTTATTTATATCTTTAATTTTTTTTTCAAACAAGTCT
>JBAZVA010000093.1:0-319 GCA_041661165.1 Candidatus Woesearchaeota archaeon
AATTCTTCCAGTTTTTTCATCTCACTTTTTATTTCATTTACAATTTCATCAAGAGATAAATTATATGATATCAACATACTCCATAGGTTTTCATTTCTTTGTTCATTCCTTTTTAGTTGATCGATTGATTTCATCATTTTTCGATAACCATTATTTAAGAAATATTTAAATTGTTTATTTAGATTTAGGGATCTTAGTTCTATACAACTTCTAAGTCTTTCTATTTGTGAACCCCATGGTGTGCTTCTTTTTAATAACCATAATAAATAAAAAATTACCGATACATCGCTATTGTTAAAAGTTGAATTTTCATTTGATA
>JBAZVA010000093.1:329-4338 GCA_041661165.1 Candidatus Woesearchaeota archaeon
ATTGTTTGAATTTGGTGAAGTATTTTTGAAACAGCCAAATCTTTTATTTCTAGGTTTTCGAAGGAACCTAAAAAGTACTTGCCATATTCTTTTGAGTTGAAGAAAGTAATAAAAACTAAATCTTCAAACAAACTTATATAATTTTTTTTAATTGACGTATTAATCAATCTGTAAAAACATTTATGCAATAGATTTGGGAATAGTCTGCTTATCCCAAGTAAAATGTAGACATTTAATTCATTGGGTCTGTTTTGAATTAATCCAAAAACTTCATTTTGTATTCTTAAATAACGATTATAAACAATTCTTTTAAAATTATTTTTTTCAAATATTTCAGAATAATACTCTAATCCAACAATACCCATAATACCGTCAATATTTGAAGCAGAATCAATCAAAAGAGATAAATCCTTTTTGAACTGATAACTTCTTTGTGCATCTTCGTAAGTTAAACGAATAAGTATGGTTTCAGATTGAATAATGTTAATTGGATAAATCAAATCAAACTTGTCTATATCTTTGTAAGAAAAATCAACTAATTCAAATAGTTTTTTTCTCTCTAAAATAATTTTGTGAAGATCTGGAGCGTTTTTTAGTTTTTTTGCTATAGAACTTATTTCTCTTTCTATTATACATAAAGGACAATTATCTCCGATTTGATGGGGTTGATTCGGAAATCTCCCAAAAACACTCACAACAACTTTTTGATTTTTATACCTTGATATATTTAAATAAAAAGAAAGTTTTTGACTAAACATTCGTGAAATAACCACAGAAACATATACTGATTCTACAGAAAAACGAGATGAGTATTCTAAACATTTTTGTATTGTTTCTCCCGATGCAATTACAGGTAAAATAAACCAATTAATTTGTTCACTAGTTTCATTGACAATCTCAGCTGGTGGTGAATTTAAGTTTTCTTTTGTAATTGATTTTAGTTTCACATTTTTATAAATTGAAAAGAAATCAACCAATATATTTATCAGACCAGAGTCCTCTTCTAGGTAATATAGGGCTATGGATTTATTTGTTTTTTCTCTAATTTTCATATTAATAAATATTGACTGTAACCATTTTTTTATATCTGTCCGTAACTCTGCAAATAAGCGTGAAAAAATTATGAAATTTGAATAATGCTTATTTTCAAATTGTACATGACCAGGTATTAATGCTCTACTTGAAAATATTTTTTTTAGAAGCTCTGCTTTATCAATTTGAACTTCCGAATCTTGAATTTCTCCAGTAACAAAATCGTAAGAATTAGACGCTCTATACTGGGTTGAAGAATCATATGAGGTTGGTGTTCTGGTTTTGGGATCAATTATAAAAACATTGGCATAATCAACATTACTAGGTAGATCAAAAATAGGTGGAATTGGTTTTTTTATAAAAGAACTAACTTTTATAGAAATTGGTTGATCCGCATTCTTAACGATAAAATATGAAAATTCCTCATTTCTTGCATCTACAAAGGTCGAGATTAAAAATTGTGTTGGATCATTTTCAAATCTTAAAACTTTATTGATTTCATTACCTAAACAAATAACATCGGTCAGTATTAAAGTTTTTGTATTTTCTCTTTTTTTGTGTGTTTTAAAGATATCAAAATTTTCAGAGGAAATGTTTGTTGAAGTAAAAACGATGTTAGGAAATTCTCTTTTCAGTTTATCTGTTAAATCAAAAAGTGGTTCTGCGATTGTAATTACAGCACCAATATTGTTTATTTTTAAAAATATTCGATAATAATTTAATACAAGATT
Source organism: Candidatus Woesearchaeota archaeon (assembly GCA_041661165.1). GTDB lineage: Archaea > Nanobdellota > Nanobdellia > Woesearchaeales > JBAZVA01 > JBAZVA01. Next base: position 2,093 of record JBAZVA010000093.1, read on the forward strand.
AGAAACAATTGTATCTTTTAAGAACTTACCTATTTCATAATATGTTTGTGTATAGTATTTTTCTTCAATCAAAAAGTAATGATTTGAGTATTTGCAATTAGATTCTTCTAGTAATCTTGCTAATTCCCTTTTTAAAGAATCAGTAAACACTTTAAATAGATCCTCTTTAGTGAACTCATTGTTAAGCTTTGAAGAAGTATTCATTGTATATTTTACAGCATTATTTTTATTTTCATTACCAAACGTAAATATTTCACTAAAATCATTGCTTACTAACAAAATAGATTGATGTGCATTCAAACGTTTTGGATTAAAGGAATTTGTTTTTTCTCTATGTGAAATATATAGCCATTCTTCCTTTGCAGTTCTAACAATTTCATTTTTTAATCCGAATAAAATCAAGGGATGATTAGTTTGAGCGATTAATGATAATTCCCAGAACAATATTGAAAATGATTTACTATCAAATCCTAGCATTTCTAAACCAAAAGAAACAATTGATATAATTGCTATTTTTTTATTAATGGCTTGACTTATAATTGTATTATAATTTTTTCCAAGACTCGAGAAAAAATCATCAATTTCAGTATTATTTTCTTTGATTTTTAACAGTGATAGGTTAATACTAGACAAATCAATACTTCTTTTTTCTGAAGAGAAATCAAGTACAGGTGTATATTCGTTATGTTTTTCAATAGGTATCCTCATAAACATATGAGTTCCTGGAATTTTACAACCGTGAATCGATTTGATGATTGTTTCTTTGCTATGAGAAAAATCTATTGAAACAATTTCATCATCGCACTTTACAATTAACTGACCAGAATATTCTTTTGCAAAAGAGAAAACATATAATAAACCTGTCGCAATATCATAAGGATCAATTGTTGAATTTGTATACAAGTTCCTTATTCTTTTCTTTCTCTCTTCAATATTGCATGTAGAATAATACTCAAATGCAAAAAGAATTGTCTTTGTTTTTTCTGATAGATCATCATGTTCTTGTGTGTAATAAGGTTGATAGTTTGGTGGAACACAATCAATCAAAGATTTTATCAAATTCTTACCAGAATCAGATAAAACAATTTCAACAAATGGATTATTTTTTAAACTTGCTATAAAATCGGATTCTTGTCTCTCTTTTTCAGAATATCCGCAAATGCATAATCTAACATTTTTTCCTTCTCCATGATTAAAAGCATTGTCGCCAAGTTCGCTTAGAAGAATTTCATTTAATTCACCCTTTTTTAAAATATCTATATGTTTACTAGTGTTCAACAATTTATCAGAAAGGAAGGTATCTGATAAATTTTTTAAATAGGAATTCAATTCACTTTTGTCATTAAAGACTTTAAAAGCTGAAAGTTTGTCATTCTTTGTATCGATTATTCTTTGTTCAATATTTATCCCTTTTTGAATTAGTTCTTCAAAAAAATTAATATTTTTTAAAAAATAAATCGCTTTGTTTGGTGAAGACATTGAATTCGATAACAACCTGAGTTCAACATTTTTACCTATTTCATGTAACTCAATAATCCAACCATACAAAAGAGATATCTGAAAAGGACCTATCCATGTAAGGTTTGAAAAATTAAAAATGATTTTTTTATATCGTTTAGATCTGTTATATTCCTTCATTAGTAATTTTTCGAAATTGGAAAAATTTGAAATTGGACTAATCTCAATTGTTAGAATTTCTTTGCTTACCATTTATTTGATATCAACTCCTTTTTCATTTTACGAGAAATCGCCTTTATTGATTGTTTCAAATTTATTTTTAAGCTCAGTAATAGTTACAATTGCTTCTTCGACTTCTGCCCTTACGAGATTTATTGGGTTGTCATGTGCTAATTTGTTTAGAACCGAGGAGCGGATATCCACTTTCCCTATGATCCAATCTGCACATTCTTTGGCAGTTCTTTTTTGGGTCAACCTCTTTTCTAGGTGGATACTCAATTTCTTATCGAAAATCTGGTATTCCCTAAAATTGGTTTTATCAGGATCGATATTCTTTAGAAAGGAAGGATCCCCAAATAAAAAACGAAGATGATCGATTGAGTCTAGCTTATCCTTTAGATGTTGATACGTATAGATAGTAAAGAAAGCGGAAACAATCGTTAGCTGGGAATCGGGCTTGATTTGTTGTTGCAGGTATTCACCCACGGTTCCGCATTGGAAGTTATCACGAATAAATCCGTTCTGAGGCATTTCCATCTCCTTAATTAAAAGAGTTATTTACTGCTTCC
>JBAZVA010000094.1:0-4288 GCA_041661165.1 Candidatus Woesearchaeota archaeon
TAATATCTGATCTAATATTGTCAACTCTATTGTTTAATTGACTTGGAATTGCTCCTATGATCAAATCACTACTTGTCCATGTTGGGTACAATTCTTTTATATCTTTTTCAAAGTAATCAGTTAGAAATATTTGATTACTATTCCACCAATTTTCATATGATTGATAGACTTCATCAAAGTCACTTTGATTATTAATCTGTCTGCTATAAATAATTCTGCCCTCTTTAATTTTCTTATCAAGCTCTTTTACTTTTTGGGAATCACTGATTTTGTTAATCTCACTCATTATTTATCCTAAATAAAAATATTCAAAACAAATTAAATGTGTATTTTCACATAATTAAAACAATGTAACTACTCAATCTAAAATACGAATAATATTTCAAAAAACGAAACAAAATATTTTTCCCCAAAAGTCATCTTTTAGTAAAGTAGAAATATATTACACATTAAAAAGTTGTTCCAGCGAAGAGAATGTGACTCAAGAAGAATCAGCGAAATATTAACTTGAATAGAACAGAATTATTGATATCAGAATTAAAAGACACAATACACAAATCAAGGATATAAGCATTGATAATTATATAAGATATTTCTAACATTTAGTATAACTTAAATATTTCATGTAGCATACGCTATTAAGCATTTGAATCCCTTTCACTAATACCTCTTAAGTAAAAACGAAGAAAGTACCTCTTTCAGGCTAAATATAGTTTTGATATATTTAACAAAGATAGACCTATTCAGGTTTAGAAAGGTTTTTACTTATTTACTTTAGAGGACGAAATGAAGACTACAGCTTACCTTCGCGTTTCTACTTTCCAACAGGATTTAGAAAAAAACAAAGGCGAAATTCTGAGACTTGCCAACGAAAAAAAACTTGGCAATGTTGAATTCGTAGAAGAAAAAGTTTCCGGCAAAATCTCTTGGAAAAAGAGAAAAAATTGCAGACGTACTTGATGGATTAGAAAACGATGATAATCTAAGTGTTTCCGAACTTTCAAGGCTCGGATGTTCAATGCTCGAAGTAATGGAAATTCTCGCAATTGCTACAGAAAAACAAGAACATATCTATTCTGTAAAAGGCTCGTGGAATCTCGATAATACAATTCAAAGCAAGTTAATAGCTATGAGTTTTTCAATGGCATCTGAAATAGAGCGAGACCTAATCAGTTCCCGAACAAAAAAAACATTAGCTGTTATTAAAGCGAGTGGAGTGAAACTTGGAAGACCGAAAGGTATTGGAAAAAGTAAACTCGATGCTTTCAGACCTGAGATAGAAGCTCTGCTAAATAACGGAAGTCCGAAAAGATTCGTTGCCAAAAGATATAAAGTCTCAGAAGCCGCATTGTTCAATTGGCTCAGGAAGCATAAAATCAAAGCACATAATAATTAAAGATACCGTACTAACATTCTTGAAGAATTCAAATTTTTGCTTTCTAAACAAAAATAACTGCATTTTTCTACAAATACTGCATTTTTCTACAAATACTAAAAAAATGTTGCAACACTCCATTCCTTAAAAAATAATTTTTAATAAATATGGAGGATTTATGTCAAACGAAAACATTTTAGTTATGATTTCAAAATCAGAATTAGAAGATATTATTAAGTCTTCAATTCAGCAATCGCAAGTACCGGAGAGCGTAAGCACGAAAGAAGAAAATAATTCTTTTCCTGAATTAATCTCAATTTCAGATGTTTGCAGAATTCTTAAAAAGAGCCGAACTACATTGCACAAAATGCGAAAGGATAAAGACATTCCTTATTGCCAAATCAATGGTAGGGTTCTTTTTAAAAAAAAAGATGTGCTTTCATTTATTGAAAATAATTACATAAAACAGAATTATCTTCCGAAAGGCAGATAGAATCAAGTTAAACATGAAATTGAATAGAAGAATTTTTTGTATAATTAATTTTAGGTGTATTTATGCCGACCGTCGAAATAGAATCTACTCCGATCCCTAACTTTAAGGAAAGGGAAAAAGAACTTGTTCCAATTCTAAGTGGTGCTGAATTCAAATATATTAGAAAAATGTGTATGATTTCACAACGAGAATTCGGAGAGTTCATAGAAATGTCGAGGCAATATGTAACTTTGGTTGAAGCGAGTCCTGAAGTCAATCCAATTGTTACAATGAAACTGTATAAATTTATAAACAGCCCTGCAATTGTAAAATATTATCGTGAGAAATTTATAGAAATTTCCGCACAGAAGAAAAAATAGATTATTGTACAAACAAAGGAACTTGAAAACGTATTCAAAATAATTATTTCAGGATTTCTTTTGCTTGCACATTATTGATTAAAGAAATTTGATATTTGCTAATTATAATGTTAAGAACTTTCTCGAATTCCCAGTAATCTTATATCAAGATTTCCGGGTTATAAGTGCAATCTATTCCCTACTTTGTCAATTCCAAGTGGTTGCAATGTCGTTTGTCAATTCAAAATATCTAATTGTAATTGGTTCTATCACTCTACATTCCCATCTCTTGAAGGTCTGGATTCATTATACAAACAAAACATCAACTTCTCAGTGCATCAGAATCATCTTGCTATCGATTTTCATTTATTTTTTCAAACATATTTCAAATTTTCTGTCTATTGCGTGTAAAAATGAGTGCTACACTTTATAAAATCTATGAAAAGCAGTGATTTTTTCGGGATTTTGTATCACTCCCTTATTATTTTTAGCAGATTGTATCAATCCTTTTCGTTCTTTATCAATCCTTTGCAGTTCTTTGCATTTTTTATCCGATACTAGTCAAAACATAGCAAAAACTAATTGGTTTTTAGGTATTATTTAACATAAATCTTTACCCTTATTTATGTCTTATTCTACCATTTTAGAAATCTTTGCAAATAAAGCTGGATTTTTTCTTTCATAATTCCAATGACTTAGCCCTACATTTGACAATGAATTTGATTGATTTAGAACTGTAAGAATGGTAATTGACTTCAAATAACACAAAAAAACTCAGCTTTTGCTATCGTTTCAAAAAAATAATTATAAAAAATTTCATTCTTGCTTATAATTCATAAAAATGTTTTTAAAACAACAGAGAAAAAGAGAGAATCATAAGAAAGGAAAGATGGAGCAATACCATGAGAATGATAACTGGAGCGATTACTATACAAAATAGATGGTGTTATAATTGCGTAAAGAAATAAATCCTATCTTTTTCTAATCCTTTTCTAATTTTAAAAATCAAATGATGAACAGTTTCCCGTTCTGCTCAAAGATTGAGCCGGGATAAGTTCGGCGTTTTGGTCGGGTAAGTGGCATAAGGACTTTGTATTATAAAAACTCTTTATAAAATTTAGGTTTATAAAGATTGTTAATTTCATTTTTTATTTGTAGTGCAACTTGATTACTAGGTTCAATCTTTAAAACCGAATCTATATCTAAGTATGCTTTTTGATGTTCTTTGTATTTCATATAAAACTCTGCTCTCTTTAAGAGAATTTGTATATCATTAGGATAATCAACTATTAAAGTTTGGAAATCATTTAATGCATCAATATATGACCTAAAATAATTCCAAATACTAATTCTAAATAACAACGAATCTTTATCGTTTTTCTTTATTTCAAGGGCTTTATTAATGTATTTTAAAGAATCAGTAAATAATGATTTCAGGTAAAAACAATCAGCGATGTATGTTAAAGCATCATAGTTGCTTTGATTAATCGAAATAGCTTTCTTGAATGAATTTCTTGCTTCGTTTATGTCTCCTAATTGTAAATTACAATAACCCTTCTGGATCCAACCATAAATATAATCCGGTTCTGTTTTTGTAATTTCTTTATAGAGGCTTAATGCAGAGTCATATTTTCTATTTATCAACAAATCATATGCTTGATTTTTTAAACCCTTTATATTTTCGCTGGCTTTATGAGCCTCAGAAAGTTTTTTATCAGATTCATACATGCTTTTTATTATTTGTCCTCTTTTTTCAATAAGTTCATTGCTTATATTTTCAGCATCTTTAATTAAATTCTTCATTGAAATCATTTTTCTTTCCAAATCATCTTTTTGATTAGAAAAATCTTTGTATTTTTTATCATTCTTATATAGCATAACAGATATATATATCCCTATTCCTGTCAATAAAATACCAAAAAAAACTAATAAGATATTGATAAAGTTTAGTGTATTAGAATATAAGTTGTTTGTATGTTCTAATCCATTTTTAAGATTTTCTAAAACATCGTTATAAACATCTTTATTAATTAAAATTTTCTGTTCGGTTTTATTTGAATCGGTATTTTGAAATGTTTTTTT
>JBAZVA010000095.1:0-4283 GCA_041661165.1 Candidatus Woesearchaeota archaeon
AATAAAGGCAATGGTGATGGAGATAAATTTAAAGGTCGTGGATTTGTACAGCTTACCGGAAGAGCAAATTATACTAAGTATAGTAAATCGCTTGGATTAGATACACAGTTAGTTAAAAATCCTGATCTGGCAAATGATCCTGAAATTGCTGCTAAGATTCTGGCTAGTTTCTTAAAAGATAAAGAAAGAAGAATTAAAGAGGCATTGTTGGAAGGTGATCTTAGATTAGCGAGGAGATTGGTAAATGGAGGAAGTCATGGACTTGCAGATTTTACAGACGCTTATAATATCGGTAACAATCTGATTGTATAAATATTAAATATATTTTCACACAAGGGACAAAAAATCAAATTTTTCTCTAACAGCGAAAGATATTAAGCATTCATATACCAACAACTGCAATTGAAAGAGTAAAAGAAATGAATCAATTCAAATGATGATGTCTGGCATCAAATATTAAATTATCATGGAGAGCAATACTTCGAAAGAGGATTTACAGAACAATACTTTTATTAGAGAAATTCAGAAAGGGAACTAGGACTTAGAAAAACTGTCAAATAGTACTAATGAGTTAATGGAGATAATTAAGAAGCTTACTGTTGAAGTTATTATCATATGAAAAAATTAATTTGTGCTTTTTAGGAAGGTGACTTATTAATCGAATTTTAGTTGAGGATACAAAATGACTAAAAAAAATATTGGGTTTAAGACAAAACCGGATGTAAGCGTATGGGTTCTATTTGCTGCAGCTTTATTAATAATCGTCTTCTTTCTTTGGTACTTCTTTATTTATGTTAATAACAACGAAAAGCTTCAGATCCAGAAAAACTTCAGAGTATTAACACAGCTTGGCGAAAATTTTAAAAGTCGGTATGATGGTTATTCAACTGTTATTAAATCAACAGATATGAATGATGCTCTCAACAGGACTGACCGGGACGATAAGTCTAACGAAAAATTTCTAAACTTTACACAAAAAAGTGACTATATAAAAAAATATTTTTTTGGATTGGCAGTTGTCAAAAAAGAAGCGGCATACAATAAAGACTATATTTATTTTAGCGAGAACAATTCACTTATTGCAGATACTGTAAATTTTGTAGGGGCTAAAAATGAGAAACCCCAAATCGTCAATTTTAGAATTGATATGAAAGATTTTTTTCAGCCCCTTGAGAGAAAAGATGTATTTGAAGAATTAATTCTTATCAAGGAAAGCACTTCATCCAAATCAGCAACTACTTATAATGAACTTTTCTATAGTTCTTTCCAAGGTGATATTGAAGTAAAAACATTAGACAGTTTATTTGTCGAAAAAGCAGGACTTTCTTTTGGTTCGATTGGCGATGTAAAATTATTGGGGATAGATTACAAATTATTTCTTACACATATACAATTAAAAAACAATGAATCTTATTATGTAGGGGGTGTAATAAGTAAAGACACGTATGTTAAGGATACGCGTTCAATTAATTTTTATGTTGCACTTTTAATTTTAATCATATTCTTTATTCTGTTACTTAGTATACCTCTTATCAAACTGAAAGTGATAAGTGAGAATCAAAAGTTAAAAATCAGTGATCTACTGTTGTCCGCATTTTCAATCACCGTAGGTACATTTTTCATATTACTAATCATATTTAGTTTCATTAATTACACCCGTGGAAAAGCAAATGCAAATACTGAGATAAAACATATTTCTCATTCAATTGAAAACAACCTGACCGATGAGATACAAAAAATTTATAATACATTAGTTTTATATAGTGACTCTCTTATTCGCAACGATTCGTTGTTAACTAATCCAACGTCTTACAAATATTTTAAATTAATCTTCACACTTAACACAAATGGTGATCAGGTCAGTATAACTACGTCAAGGAAAAAACCTTCAAATCCAGATAATTACAAATACAGGAAATATTTTAGTGAAAGCGGCGAGTGGCAATTGGACGGCAGTAATTTAATGATAGATTTTATTTATTCAAGCTCCAGTGGTGAACAACTCGGAGCTGTTTCCAAGAAAAAAGAGGATTCAGTTTATGTAATTACTTCAAGATTTTATTCTGTGATAAATACTTTGCTCCCACCAGGCTATGGGTTTTGTGTTATCGATAGTAAAGGTGATGTAAAATTCCATTCCGATGCAAATCGAATGCTCAGAGAAAATTTTCTTAAAGAAACTGAAAATTCATCCGAACTTGCAGGAGCTATTTATGGAAATCTAAATGTGCCATTTTCTGCCAAATATCTTGGTAAAAACCACTCTTGCTACATAACACCAATATCAACTCTTCCTCTGTATCTTGTTACGTTTTTTGACAACTCATACTCTAACTCTTTAAGTCTTCAAATAACGAGTCTGACTATACTATTTTTATTTCTTTTGCTCTTATTGTTTTTTACTGCTGTAATTTCAGCCCGGCTTATTATTTATAGAAAATCCGAATTAAGACCTAGCATAGATTTAGTTGAATGGTTGAGACCGACTGATTGGAAAACAGATGTTTACAGAAAGTCAATTATCTCAAATTTAATTGCCATCCTTTTGATAGTCATTTCGTGTTTTACTGGTACTGCTGAAAATACTCTTTTTATCATTTTTCTTTTTATCCCAATTCAGATAATTACTGTCTATAATTATACAAACTTCATTGCTAAGGGATCTAGCAATAAAAAGTATTTTAAACGTCAGTTTATACCCTCAATATTTTTTATTGTATGTATTTTTTATATAAGGCTCCATACAGATACTGATATCATTTTACTTGTGGTTTTTTGTGTGATCCTTATGCTGGCAAATATTCTCATATCGAAATTCTTTAATACCTCATCGTTAGAATCAAATAATCCAAAATATTTTTATCGATACTTGCTCTCCTGGCTTAGTTTAATTGTAATTGTACCGGTAATTATTTTTTCCATAATTTTTTATAATTGTGAAGTTAGTTCAGATGTTACGCACAAATTATTTTCTTATGCCAGCAAGGAAGCTATAAGAGATTATGAGATAGATAAATTTTACCACGATTATGTTCACCCTTCCTACTTTAATTATAAGAATGGAAGTAAAATAGAAGGTGTTTATTATCCCTCAGGAATCAGTGAATTAAAAGATTCAAGTAGTTTCCTTAAAATGAATGGAGATGATTTAAATGGGAATTTGTCTGAGATTTTATTTTACTTAAAGCCTTATTTAGATCAGTTAAGTATAGAAAGAAAAAGTCTTGCAAAAAAAGATTCTGAAATTATAAAGAAGCTCTCTGGTGATTCAATCGTCCTGAAATATACTGCTAATCAGATACACCATTCAGTAAAGGACTCCGGTATGATCTTCACAAAACCAAGTTATTATAAGGGCATAATACCAAAATTTGGATTTGGGAAAGAAGAAGGATTTATTCTATTTCTTCTAGTGCTCTTAGTAAGTTTTTATGCGATTTTCAAAACAATAAAATTCACATCGGATAGAATTTTTGGCATCACTATCAAAAAGAAAAAAATATTTTCTGATCTGTTGAAAAAAAGCATCGAAAGCGGGAACAATCTGGTAATTCAATGTGCCGGTATGTGCGATAAGGATATTGATCTTTATTTTTCAAGGCACACATCACCCCCAATCGATTATGGAAAACTATGGCTGCCTGATATACTTGTAAACCAACAAAACAAGGATATCATTTTTATTAAAAATATCCATCCTGATTTTGAACATCCGGAAAAAGATGTAGAAAAATTTGCAGCTATTAATAAACTTGCCGAAAAAGGCGATAGTCAATTTGTGCTCATTTCAAATCAGAGTATAGAAAAATTAATTGAGATGACTAAAACAAAAATTAAATTAGAAAAGGATGATAATTCTCTTAAACCATTACAAAAAATAAAAACTTTATTTGAATCGATAGATAAAAAATTTGTTCATCTTTATGCGCCTGTTAATGAAATTAATAGACCAGAACTAAATGAGTTTTTGAGAATCAGGTTAAAAGAGGCTCATATCTCAGAAGAGGCAAGACAAATTATAACAGATGAATTATTCGTTTTAGGTATATCAGATAATTTATTAAAAAAATATGCTGAAGTAATAATTGATTACACAATGAAGGAAAAACAAGACAGTCAAAATTTAATTGATAAAATTATTCTTAAAGTTCAAGAACTTGCAACTGGGTATTATGAGGAAATCTGGGACTCTTGTACAAGCGAAGAAAAATTGTTGCTAATGGATTTGGCTGATAATCTGCTTTTAAATGACAAAAATAAAAAAGTAATTGAGAGATTAATTA
>JBAZVA010000096.1:0-554 GCA_041661165.1 Candidatus Woesearchaeota archaeon
CTTTCCATGTTAGTTTCTATTATCTTATTTTTAACAACATCACTCGAAATATGATAATCAACTCCGTATTTTTCATTTGATGTTTTCTTTAATTTTTCTTTATATTCTGTTGTATTGACAATCTTTTTAACTATTTTACTAGATTTTTCGGCTATTTCTTTATTTTGTAATGGAAAGTCACAACCATATCTTTCATTATTGGTTTTGATAACTTTATTTAATATATCTTTATTACAACTTGGCGCTATTTCTCCATATCTCTCTAAATTAGTTTCTTTCATTTTTTCTTTAACTGATTCTAATTGTGATGTATGTTCTACACCATATTTTTCAATTGTATTCTTTTTTCTGGTTTCAACACTTTTTGGTCTTGTAAAAAGAATTTCACAATGTTTCGAACAACAATCCCTATAACCTACATCAAATCCTACAAATCTATTATTAAATTTTCCACAATATTTACATAAGGGTATATTTTTAATATTATTATAATAGTGATATAAAGACTGAGAAAATTTTTCAACTTTTATGTTATTTTCTGATATAAATTTCAA
>JBAZVA010000096.1:564-4216 GCA_041661165.1 Candidatus Woesearchaeota archaeon
AATACTTCACTATATAAATCTGATAGATGCAGTTTAACCCATTTTTCTTGAATCTTATTCTTGTTAAGAATTCCTTTTTCGTTATAAAATATTGTTTTCATAATTTTATATATAAAAGTCGATGAGGTCAAAATAGGAAAAATTTAAAATTTTTTAAACAAAATAGTTAAATCTATATATAAAGAAAGAACAATTATTAAAATAAATATGAAAAAGAAATTTAATCTAAGTCTTTTAAATGAAAAGGAAAAAACCTATTTTAAATTGGTTTATCCTCAGTCGGGAGTATTATTTTTAACGTCAGAACCAGGTATTGGAAAATCTGCAATTTTTAGAAGTATTTCTAAAAAGTTGGGGTTAGAATATTTTGATATCAGGTTAGCGATGTTAGATGAAACCGATGTTGGTCTTTATCCTGATAAAGTAGAATTTATTTATGAAGTCACTGACAAAGATGGCAATGTAAATAAATTTAGCGAGAAAATGTTGAAACATATCGTTCCAGAATGGGCGGTTCTTGCGAATAAACAACCTTCGATGATACACTTTGAAGAATTAAATAGGGCTCCTTTAGCAGTAAGGAATGCAGCTCTTCAAATTCTTCTTGAAAGAGGAATTGGTTTCAAATTCAAATTTAACGAAAACGTCTTTATGTGTGCATCAGGTAACTTAGGTGATGAAGATGGTTGTGATGTTGAAGAATTTGATGCAGCTTTGAATGGCAGATTATTGCATTATAAACACTCTCTTTCTCTGAAAGAATGGATGGATTATTTTGCAAATGAAAATATTCATAAAACAATCCTTAACTTTCTTATCGCTCACGAAGATCACTATTACATATCAAAAGATAGGCGGGAACAAAATAGTAAATCTTACGCTTCGCCACGTGCCTGGACATTTCTTTCCGATTATATTGTATCACATTATGGTATGGATTCGAGAATCGAAGATTGGGTTAATGATATTGAATTCGTTGGTCACTCACACGTTGGTCCATCTAATGTAGCATTTGTTAGATATTGTAGAGATTTCTTGAAATTATCTATTCAGAATATTCTTGAGAGTTACGACAAGATCAAAGAAGATTACGCTGAAAAGAAAATCACTCTGTTAAGAGATAAAAAATCAGAATTAATTTCTGATTTAAAAAGGTTGAATTTCAGAGATTTTAAAAATCATCAGAAAGAAAATCTTAAACTTTTCTTACTTGATTGTTCTGACGATGAAGTTGTTGGTTATCTTTTGAAACTTCTTGATGAAGATTATCATTATGACGAAGATAAAGAAAAAGATTTCCTTGAAAACGAGGCTATTCTTAAATTTCTTAAAGATCCAAGATTTACACCTTATGAATTGGCTATCAAGAAACACGTTGATACTGAAGAAGAAGAAAAGGAAGACGCATAAAATTGTTCTAAATAAAAAAAAGTCCTGTGAAAACAGGACTTTTTTTATTGTAATCTATTTAATTTTTTTTCTCGAAAAAACTGATTAATGGAATGCTTTATAATTTTTTTACCATCGAATCTGGATATTTCTAATTCGTCATAAAGATTTAATATCAAATTTGATAATTTCTTGTATAGTTCTTCTGCACTATCAAATGAATACCATCCTATAGATATATTACCTTTTTCTTTTACTCTTAAACAGCAATAAGGATTCGGATGATCTTGTAATATATTGCCAAAACGAGTTGGTGTTTTATCATGATTTATATAATATCCACAATCTACACAGAAATCATAACCATCTTCATGCCAATATTGATCTGAATTACAATGTGGACATAATTCACTGAGGTAGATAGGCGGTGGAGAATACACTTTTTTATTCACCAATTTCAGTTTCTAAGTCAAATAAATCAACAATTTCCTCATATGTTAATATTTCAACCCCAAGTTCGGCAGCAAGTGATAATTTTGCAGTTCCTGCGTCCTTTGAGTCGCAAGCCAAAACACTTACTCGGTTGTTTTTTTTGCTCATTTTGCCATGTTGCCAGCCGAATTTAGACATAATATTTAGAAAGGTTTCCTTTTTGTCAAAAAATGGTTTTGGTGATCCAGTACATTCCACATATTTTGTTTCCATAATAATTTAATTGTTTTTTGTTTATAAAAATAAAAGTTTGATTTGTTTGTAAGTATATAGTTTAGCATTATTTTCTTTAGCAATCTTTTCTGATTCTGCAGTTTTTTCTGAGCAAACTAAGATTTCGCATTTATCTATATCGACCAGCTCCCAGCCGAGTTTTTCAATGATTTCAGAATTGTCACCGTCTAAGAAATGAACCCTTTTAGTGACTTTTTTAGTTGGCGCAATTTGAATTTTTTTCTCAATTCTAACGACTTTAATGCCTAATTCTTCTACTCTTTTAATAGAATTAATAATAGTTTGATAAAGATTACCTTTTTTATCCATATCATCTCTAACAATGAGATTTAAGCCATTAAAATCAGAAGGAACATCAGAAATCATTTTACCAATTTCTGATGAAAGAGACCTACCAATATCTTTAAGTTGAAGTGATAAAATTAACCTGTCGATAGGAACTTCTTTGAAGGAAGATACAGAATCAATGATTTTTTCTAAGGCTCTTCCTTTTTTGAATTCACCGCTTTTTATCAGTGATACTGTATTAAATTTTTCTCTGTCAAATAAATCTATTGACGATTTAATACCAGCTAAGTATAGTTTTTCGATAACTGCAGGACCTAAGCCTTTTATTTCAAGAGCAATAATTCCTTTTTGAAGTGTTTTGATAATCGAACCTGAGCATTCAGGGTTAGGACAAATAAGTTTTATAATGTCAGCAGATTTGCCATAATCAACAGAGAGTTTACCTCCGCAATTAGGACATTCAGTTGGCATAAATGGTTTTAATACAGTCATATTTTTTATAATATAACAAATATACGAAAGTTTTGTAAAAAATAAAAATTATTTTGTATTAGACATTATATAGAATAATCATTTTTTATACGGGATTGAAAAATAAAAAGAGGTACCTTTATTAGGTTCACTATCAAACCAAATTCTGCCTTTATGTAATTTAACAAGACCTTTTACTATAGCAAGACCTAATCCGACACTACCAAAAGTTCTTTCAGATTGTTTTTCTACTTGTCTAAATGGTTCAAAAACAAGATATTGTTTATTTTTAGGTATACCTGACCCAGTATCTTTGACAAAAAATTCTATTTTTTTGCCTTTTATTTTATAACCAAATTCAATTACTCCTCTATATGTAAATTTTATAGAGTTATTTATAAGATTTGAAAGGATTTGTTTTATTCTTATACTATCAATAGATACTGAGGCATTTTCATTTTTTAGTTCTTTAAAAACTTTAATTTCTACATCACGTTTTGTTTGAATAGAATATAAAGAATATAAATCGTCTATTATTAGATTAAGATTAGTATTTTCATAAAATATCTCCATTGACCCTGTTTCAAGTTTAGATATATCCAAAATATCATTAACTATAGCTAATAAATCATTTGAACATTTAACTATAACATTACAATAATCTTTTTGTTTTTGATGATCTTCTGTTTTTTCTAATAATTCTGAAAATCCAGTTATACAACCTAGTGGAGTTCTTATCTCATGAGAAACATTAGCTAAAAAAACAGATTTCAATTTT
>JBAZVA010000097.1:0-4201 GCA_041661165.1 Candidatus Woesearchaeota archaeon
TAATTTAAATTAAACAATAAGAGAATTAAATTATAATCAAACATCAATTTTTTCAAATTCTAAATAATAACAATAATTTTTTACATCTTCTACAAATTTAACATTACCACAAGAATTTTCAACTATTGATAAAATTTCTAATAGTTCAACTTCTACATAGTGAAATAATCCTATTATATAATCATACTCTTGAAATCTTTCTTTTATTCTTTTTGCAAAACCAATAGGTTTTTCATCATGAATGATTTCATTTTTATAACTAAAATTATGTTTTGATAATTCTTGCCCATATTTAACAAGATCATTATCAGAAGAAGTAAGAATTAAAATTGATATATTACTATCTTTTGTAAATCTTATTCTAAGCAATTTAGCAACTTCTTTAAAATCAGGTGCATCTAAATTAATAATCTTAGAAGCCTTAATTAGAATTAATTTTTTCATTTTACAAGTTTTTAGGTGAAACAATATATTTATTTTAAGGTATTTTCTATCTACACAATACACAAAAAAAGCGATTATGTCAAATCATTTTTTTGTGTATAAGTATTTTAGAAATAATTTATCTTAACTGCTTTGCGAACTTCTTCCATAGTTTCCTTCGCAACTTCTCTAGCACGCATTGTTCCATCTTCTAAGATTTTCATAACTAGTTCTGGATTTTTTGCTAAATGTTCTCTTTTCTCACGAATCGGTGCAATGAGTTTTTCTAAAACTTCTATCAATCTCTTTTTGATTATTACATCACCTAATCCACCTTTTTCATATTGTTTTTTCAAATCTGCAACTTCATCTTTATTTTCATCAAAAATATCTAAATATATGAAAACTACATTACCTTCAACTTTGCCTGGATCTTCAACATGTATATGTCCTGGATCAGTAAACATATTCATAACTTTTTTTGAAATTTCTTCATAACTATCGGAAAGAAAAATTCCATTATTTAATGACTTACCCATTTTTGACCCGCCATCAGTTCCAACTAATCTTGGTGTATCACCTACTAAATGTTTTACGCGACTGAAAGTTTCACCATAGAAACGATTGAAGTCATCTACTATTTCATTTGTTTGTTCTATCATTGGTTTTTGATCTTCGCCGACTGGCACAATAGTAGAATGACAAAATAAAATATCTGCTGCTTGGGAAACTGGGTGCATTAAAAATCCAGCTGGTACATCTTCACCATAACCTTTGTCTTTCATTTCATCTTTAACTGTTGGGTTTCTTTTTAATCTTGCTAGTGTTACTAAATTTAAAAATAAAACAGTAAGCTCTGCGATTTCTGGAACTTCTGATTGAATAAACATAGTTGTTTTTTTAGGATCTAGTCCACAAGCCAAATTGTCTAATGCAACTTCTAAAACATTACTTCTAACTTTTTCTGGATTGTCAGCATTTGAAGTAAGTGCTTGTATATCAGCAACCATATAAAAAGATTGATTGGCTTCATCTTGTAATTTAACTCTATTTTGTATAGAACCAACAAAATGCCCAAGGTGCAATTTACCCGTTGGACGATCACCTGTAAGTACTATTTTTGTGTCTTTTGTCATATTATTTTTATTATATCACATTCCCGCCTGCATCAGCTATGCTGAAAGCATTGCGGGCAGGTTTCCCCATTTTAATAACATATTTAATAACTTTTCAATTTTGACTATTTTTTTACTATGTTAGAATAGCCTCATGACAAAAACAAGAAAAAATGAATTACGTATTCCTCCTCAACATATTGATTCCGAAAAGGCTGTACTAGGTTCCATAATGCTACGTAAAGATGCTATTCAAGAAGTTGAAGATATTTTAAGTCCTGATTCTTTTTATGCAGAAAAACACAAAATAATTTTCCGCGCAATGCTTGACCTCGCTTTGAAAAATGAACCAATAGATATGCTTTCACTTTCTACAAAACTCGGTGAACAAAAATTAATTGAAAATATTGGTGGTAATCAATATCTTGCCGAAATAGTAAATATTGTTCCATCTTCTACAAACGTAAAACATTATGCTGATATAGTTCAAAAAAAATATGTATTGCGAAGTTTGATCGAAGCAGCCGATTATGTTTCAGAACTTGCTTTCGAAGAAGGCGACGATCATATGGATGACATTTTAGATATGGCTGAAAAAAGAATGTTCAGTGTTGTATCTTCACCAAAAAATCAAAAGTTCGTAAGCTTGAAAGATGAATTACCTGAAGCTTATGAAAGATTAAATAAATTACATGAAACAAAAGGAATGCTTCGTGGATTACCTACTGGTTTTCGAGATTTGGATTCCCTTCTTTCTGGACTTCAAAATCAAGATTTGATAATTCTTGCAGCTCGTCCAAGTATGGGTAAAACGACACTAGCATTAGACATAGCACGACTGTCTGCAACAATGCACGATAAATCAGTTTTAATATTTTCTTTGGAAATGTCTTCACAGCAATTAGTTGATAGAATGCTCTCTGCTCAATCACGAGTGAATGCTTGGAATTTACGAACTGGAAATTTATCTTCCGATAGAGATTTCTCAAATTTACGTGATTCATTAGACAAGCTCGCAAAAGCAAAAATGTATATTGACGATCAAGCTGGTAATTCAATCACAAGAATGAAGTCACTAGCTCGAAGAATAAAATCAGAAAAAGGTTTAGATTTAATTGTTGTGGATTACTTGCAACTTATGACTACTTCAAAAAATCATGATTCAATGGTGAACCAAGTTACTGAAATTTCAAGATCTCTAAAAAGTTTGGCAAAAGAATTAAATGTACCAGTTCTAGCTCTTTCACAGCTTTCACGTGCAGTGGAATCTCGTGGTGGCAAACCAAGACTTTCAGACCTTCGTGATTCAGGATCTATCGAGCAAGACGCTGACGTAGTAATGTTTATTCACCGAGATGATAAAGGTAAAGATGAATCCGAAAAAACAAATATAGCTGAAATTTTAATTGAAAAACACCGAAATGGACCTGTCGGAAAAGTTGATCTATATTTCGATGAAAAAACTACAACTTTCTTGAGTTTAGAAAAAAGTAGTGTTAGTGAATTTTCAGCTTCAAAAATAGCAGGTAGTTTAGATGAATTTTAATCTATTAAAAAAATATGGACACGATAGAAAAATTAGCAGAACTTTTTAAAGAATTTCCGGGAATTGGAGAAAGACAGGCAAAGCGTTTTGTTTATTTTTTAATGTTCAAAAATTCAGGCTACACTGATAATTTATCAAAATTAATTACTGAATTAAAAAAAGAAGTTTCTCAATGCTCTGAATGTTTTCGTTTTTTTCTTAAAAAAGATAATAAAAATAAAGTATGTGATATTTGCTCTGATATAAATATAGATAATTCTACTATTATGATTGTTGAAAAAGATTCTGATTTAGAAAGTATTAGAAAAAGTAAAATTTATCATGGAAAATATTTTGTATTGGGTGGACTAGTGCCTATAGTTGAAAAAAATACAAAAAGCCGAGTTCGAGTTGAAGAATTAATTTCAAAAATAAAAAAGGATTCAAAAGATGGATTAGAAGAAATAATTTTAGCTTTTTCATTAAGTCCTCAAGGTGACCATACTGATTTTTATATTCGCAACCAAATAAAAGATATTTGTGAACAATCTAATATAAAAATATCATCTCTCGGCCGTGGGCTTTCCACCGGCACTGAACTCGAATACTCTGATAATGAAACTATAAAAAACGCTTTAAAAAATCGGCAGTAAAAAAGCCCACTTAGTAGCAGGCTTTGTAAAAATTGTATAATCCAGATCCATTTTCAAATTGAAAACTTAGGATTCAAGAAACTATGTATTATTAGTTTCTTGCGTTTAATTTTTATTACTAAAATATTTTAACATAAATATAACAAATAAAATTAAAAGTGCTATTAAAATAATAACAATACCAACACAAATATAACTAAAAATTTTCAAAAATTCAAACATAGATTTATCGAAATTATCATTGTTTTTAGAAACAGAATTGTAAGGTTTTTTTTCTTTTAATTCTGATTTTTTTAATGTATCTTTTTGTGGAAAAATATCATTTTGTGTAATTTTTTGTGTTATTTCTGTATTATTAAGACTAGCAACCCGTATAGGTTGTGTTTGTCTTTGTTCTTCTATAACAACCGGATCGGGCTGTCGATATACATTCTGTTCTACTATAGAAGTAGTAACCGTATCAGTTTTTATATCAACTAAATCTA
>JBAZVA010000098.1:0-4076 GCA_041661165.1 Candidatus Woesearchaeota archaeon
TTACGAGATAAAATCAAAAACGAATGGGTTCCATATAAAGGACCAAATGTTGGTAAAAAAACCATTATCATAACCGTAGATCAATTAACAACTGGAATAACAATTCCATATCTTGATATGGTTATTCCTTTTAATGACAATTCTTCCGCTTCACTTTATGAACAGTTTAGTTAGCGTCCACAAAACAAAAGAGAGGGAAAAACACGTTGTATTGTTTTAGATCCAAATCCAACTCGTTGTTTAACAATGTTGGGTGATTTACATAAGATAGAAAAAGATAATAATGAAAATTGTAAATTAACTCGTCAAGAATGGTTTGAAAATATAAACGTATTTTATAGAATCGATGGTAGTTTCATTAAAATGGATCCTAATGAAGCGACAAGAAAATATGAAGAACAATTAACTACTATAAAAAGACTTAATTTTTTCCACTTTAATTTAAAAGGATTTTTAAATGAATACAATAAAGGCAAATATCAATGGATTGATGATTTTACTTCTGGCACATTTAAAAGTCCTGATCAAAAAGAACAACTTGGTGATTTAGATAGTGGTAAAAATAGAAAAATCACAAAACAAATAAAATTAAATAACAAAGAAGAAAAGAAAAAAGAAAATCAACTTATAGAAAATGCTAAAAGTCTTTATATGCGTTTTCTTTTACTAGGTTTATATACTAATTGCGAATTTGATACTATGAAAGAATGTTTTGAATGGCTGAATAACAAACAAAATAAAAATGCCCAACAAAGAAAAGAAGAATATTTAGACGCTTTGTTTGTTGATACTGAACTTTATCAAACACAAGAAATGAATATAAAACAAGTAGAAGAATTTTACCAATTTGATGCTGATTCATACCTTGATGGGCAACTTGCAAGTTTCAATATTCAAATTCGACAGTTATTAGAAAAGGCAAAAGAAGACCCAATAATGATACAAAATATTATTAATATTATAGGAAATTACCTTAAACCAAGTATGACAGAAAAAAAGAGTAAAGGTGAAGTTTTTACTCCGTTTTCTTTGATAGAACAAATGCTAGGAAAATTACCAACAGAAGTATGGAGTAATCCTAATCTAAAATGGTTAGATCCGGCTAATGGAATTGGAAATTTTCCTGCGGTTATCGTTCAAAAATTAATGGAGGGTTTGAAAGAATGGGAACCAGACGCAGGAAAAAGACGTAAACATATATTAGAAAACATGCTTTACGTGTGTGATATTCAGCCCAAAAATATGTTTTTATATTTACTCATTTTTGATAATCAAAATCATTATAAAATGAATTGGCACAGAGGCTCATATCTTGATAGTGATTTTAATAAAAAAATGAGTGAATGGGGAGTTGATAAATTTGATATAATTGTTGGCAATCCTCCATATCAAGATTCAAGTAAAAAAGACAAATTAGGTGGTAAAGAACCACTTTGGATTCAATTTGTTAATAAGGTTTTTACTCATTTGAAACAAGATGGTTATTTGGTATTTGTTCATCCTTCCCTTTGGAGACAATGTGATGACGAAAAATGTTCAATTCTTCGTAAAAAGAATATGATTTTTCTTTCAATTAATAATGAAAAAATAGGTTTAAATACATTTAAAGCAGAAACTCGTTTTGATTGGCATATAACACAAAATTGTAGTTATAAAGGGCAAACAAACATTTTAGATGAAGAGCTAAAAATAAATAAAATTGATTTAAATTCAAATAAATGGAAGCGATTTATTCCTAATTCAAATTTTGATACATTAAGCATGCTGTTGCCAAGTGAAACAGAAAAATGTTGTGAAATTTTGTATGAACGATCAATGTATGGATCAGATAAAAAATGGATGAGTAAAGAAAAAATAGACGATTTCAAACATCCTTGTCTTTATAGTATTGGTAAAGAAGGAAATAAAACACTCTTTTTCTGCAATGAAAAAAAGGGTCATTTTGGACAAACAAAAGTAGTAGTTCCGCCAGGCAGAATCAGCAGTGTTAATGTTTATGCTGATATAAATGGTGAATATGGTTTGATGCAGTTTTGCTGGGGTATTAAATGTTCTAAAAGTGAAGTAGAAATGATTGCGAAAGCTATGAATAGCGAAAAATTCAAAAAGATTGCTTATGCTTGTTCAGTTTCTAAACTTGAATATAATAGAAAAATTATTGGAACATTTAAAAAAGATTTTTGGAAAGAATTCGTTTAGACAATGGATTTTTAGAAAACCACACTACTTTAACTGTCATAATTCTATGACATATAAAATAAAAATATATTAAATAACAATTAAACATAATAAAAAGCAAAAAAAATAATGACAAAAATTTTAGAAGTACATGATAAACGTGGCGAGGCAAAATATCCATGGTCTATTTCAAGTCATGATGAAAATCCAATAACTAAAAATTGGGAGAATCAAAAAGATCATATTGATGGATTAAATTATGCTAAAAGACAAGACGCTCTCGACGCTGCAAAAAAAATCAAAGAAGTAAAAACTTTACAAGAAAGTAAAACACTTTTCCCGGAACAAATAAAAGGAATTGTTCGAGAAGGTGAAGGAAAATTTGAAGATTGGTTTTGAAATATGACACTTGATCTCAAAACTTATTACAAAATAATTCAAACTAAAATTCAAGATGATAATTTTGAAGTCAAGTTTTTGACCATGAATTCAATTCAAGATGAGAGTTTAATAAACTTTAAAGAACAATGCAAAACAAATTCTCATCTTGAATCAATTCATTATCTAATGTATGATTTTTGGTTAGATAGAAAAGATCAAAGAATAGAAACTGTATTCGATTATATTTGTATTCCTTTTGAAGTTAATCAAGGCGATATGGATATAGATTTTACTCAATGGTCTACGGAAATATTTTTAGAAGAAATAATGAAATTGAAGGATTGAAATGAAAGTAGGTGATTTAGCAAAGTTTTCTATAAATTATAATCTTGTATGTGAAGATTTAAATGACTTAAGATTGATTGCTGTTAAAAATAATCGAACAACCGATCCAAACAGACGTTATCCTAATGATAATTGGCATTTTTCAAGCGACAAAAATGAAATTAATATAAAAACTCTTAAAGAGCATTGGGAAACACCAGGATTTTGTAAGGATAAAATTACAATTTTAGAACCAAATATGATATTTCAAATATGCAAAAAATATCATCTTCAACCTGACCACAATATTTTAAATAACTTTTGTAGAATAATGACCGCAAAGGAAATAGGCTGGGTTGTTATTCCATATTATCTAAAACCTTTTTTACAAAATGGTATTCATGTAATTTAATTAATATGTCTAAAAAATTATCAATACAAGAGGTACAAGAAAGAATTCGAATAAAACATCATGATCGAATAATGCTTGACGAATCTACATACGTTTCTCTTCGTGTTAAATGCACATTTGTTGATATAAATTATGGTCGTTGGCAAACAGATCCGTGGAGTGTGCTATCTGGTCATGGCCATCCTAAACGTGGTTATGCAACAATGTCAAAAAAACAAACCATTACAAGAAATATGACAGAAAATTTATTAAAGAAAATTCATGGAAATTTAGTAAAATTAGGAGACGACTACTCTGGCATATACGCAAAATGTACATTTATAGATGCTGAATATGGTTCATGGAAAACCAGTCCACAACATGTTATTGCTGGTGGCAGTCACCCAAAAAGAAAAGGTCAAAAAGCAAAGAAAACAAACATGCAACGATATGGAGTCCCGCATCATATGCATGTATCAGAAATAGCACAAATTTGTGCTAAAAAAACACGTCATAGTAAAATTTTATATCACTGGAAAACCAATAAAGAACTTGTATGTGTCGGTAGTTATGAAGTTGCTTTTGTGAATTGGTGCAATATAAATAAAATTGATTTTGAATGGCAAATTCATCATAAAATGCCAAATGATAAAGTTTATATTGTTGATGCTTATATCGTTGACGGAAAATATGTTGACACCTGGATTGAAATTAAAGGTTATTTTCGTCCACATAGTAAACTTAAATGGGAATGGTTTCAACAACAATTTCCAAATTCTCAACTGTGGGATAAAAACAGATT
>JBAZVA010000099.1:0-4072 GCA_041661165.1 Candidatus Woesearchaeota archaeon
TGACTATAATGTTTTTTATTACCTTACTGATAACACTTATTGTTTGGGATTCTTTGTCAAATATTGGTTTGAGCATAGTATCCGTAATAATGTTTTTACTATTTAGTGAATAAAGATGCGAATTCCCAACACTTTTCAGATTCAATATTTTTTGAAAACATAATTCCTGAAGTGCTTTATGACATGCTGCCGGGCTTGCCTTGATTTGTTCTGCAATTTGGCGACCACTAGATTCTTCATCAGTTTTACAAAACTGACGTAATATCCTTATTTTTATTTCATTATTCAATATTTTATCTAACGGATTGTAAATTTTCATATTTTCTTATGTTTAGATATGCAAACATATGTTTGCAATCGTAAACATTATATTAATTATAAGCAAGAAAGTCAAAAGCACAGATCAATTCTATAACAATAAAATACAAGTTTTTTATCAACGAAAAAACTAAAGAGTTCGCTTCCCAATCTTTTCTGACGATATCTTGAAAATTCTATTTACACTTTTCCGACTCTATACAATAACATTTATGGTGTCATTCTGAGTGCAACGAAAAATCTCATCAAGATTTCCGGTCGGATATTATAGAAACACTATTCTAAAGATTTGTCCCAGTTAACTTGTCAATCTTCGCCGCATATTTAGAGAAGAATACTTGTTCGCTAATCCTTGTTTTCCGCCTTTTTGATTGATGTTTGAAATTACATACAGCATCTTTAAAATAATTACCAATTACAACTCAATCCTAATGCTGTTGAATTTAGCATTATAATCAAGTATAACTTGTATATAATTTTTAATATTTCTATTTCTCTTTGTCATTTTTATTAATACTTTCTATTTGAGGAATAAGATCCGATGCACTTTTATATAAATTTACCCCTTTAAGAAAAGTGCTATTATTGTTATTTCTGATTCCAGCTATAATCAATTCTAATCCAGCTTTTTTTCTTTTTATATATTCTTGAGTTAAATTAAATTCTTTTATAGAATCCTCTTGCACACCATCAATTTTATCTATTCTGTTTTCCAAATCAGTCCATATTGTTAAAATATTATTTTCAAGAGAATTGGTATAAGTTATAGGATTTAATTCTCTTGATGTAGGTTTAACATGCTTATCAAATAAATAATGCGCTATTTGTTCTTTTTTATATAAATACATTTTAAATACTTGATATTCATTACAAGTTTTCAAATTAAAAAAAATCATCGATAATGCCATAGTAATTGTAAGTAAACTGTATAACATTGTCTTTTGAATAAGATTAGTTCGAAGCTCTTGCTTTAAAGGCCCTGACAATATATACCCTCCTATAATACCCCAAACTAATCCTGAAATATGAGCAACATTATCAATCCCAGATTTTGAAAATCCATATCCTACATTATAAATAACAAAAACGATTATACTCTTACTCATTGTAGAAAAAACTGAATAATCAATTTCGTTTTTCCTTGCTAATGTAAATCCAAATATGGCTCCATATATACCAAAAATTGCACCAGAAGCCCCTGCGCCAACAATATCTTTATTAACGAAAATACTGCACAAAGAAGCAATTAATCCACACGATAGATATAGAAACGCAAAATTTATATTACCAAACATACGTTCTGCCGTTTTACCTACGTTATAAAACGCCCACATATTCAAAACTAAGTGTAATATGCCAATATGAATAAATATATTTGTAATTAATCTCCACCACTCACCGTTTAATACACTCGGATTATAGGATGCGCCCCATTCCATCAGGTCTGAAACAAGTGGATTAAATATATTAACACCAGTCAATATCATCAATGCGAACACAATGGTATTCAAACCGATTATCGCATAAAAAACGTATACGGTTGGCGTAACTTCGCTGAGTCTTTGAAAAAAATCTTCAAAAGCTTTGCTTTCTTTTTGTATTTCTGGACTTGCTTCCTCATCTCCAGGATAATCGATTCCTAAATAATCTGTATTAAGAATATCTTTTTCATCACTTGTTATTTTTGTTTTGCTTAACAAATTTTCTATAAATGTTTTTTTCTTTTCTTGTAAAATTTTAGAGAAATATTCTCTATTTTTATTATAATATTCCTCTGCTTCCTTAAATTCTCCATCTATAAGATATAAAACCAGCAATTTTATGGAAGCATTTTTGTGTTCCGGAATACTAGATAAAAGGCCTTTCAGTAATATTTTTGCTTCTTTCTCATTATCTGAAAACATACATGCATTAGCATATACATATATAAAATCATAATCATTTTTTTTGTACTGGATTAATTCTTTCCCAGTTTTATAAGCAGAATTAAACTGTTCTGCATTATACTCTATCTTAAAAAGAGCTTCTTTGAATTTGATTAACGTAGGATTTTTTTTAATAAATTTTTTTAGTTGTGCTTTTGTGAAAAATGTTAATTCGTCTATAGGCAGTAGCTCAGGAATTTGTATATTCGGTATCTTATGAAAACTACGCCAAACATCCGTTTCAAACTTATCTTTAGACACAAACCCCTCAATATCTGTTAAGAATTGATTTTGATTACTCAACTCAAAAAAATATGCTGACTTTTCATTATAATATATCATAAGATAATTGGTCTTCATTCTACCATTGTTATTAAATCCAATTTTTTTAATAGCATTAAATGGAATATCAATTTTCCCATAGATAGATGTTCTATGCAATCCATCCTGGTTAATTGTTGTTTTTGTGGTGAATATATAAAGAATATAAGATATAGATAGTGCAAGAAAAAGTAAGGAATATAGGAAAGGTTTTAAAACAAAAATATCTCCTTTTAGAATTACAAATATAACAGGGAGTAACATCATTGCTGCAAATAATAGGAAAACTATGTTTTTCTTTGTTGTATATATTTTATTCATCTTTATGTTTCATAAAAAGTTATACAGCAGGATTTGCATTAATGACTTTCTCCATGATAGCTTTTTGTTTAATAATATTTATGACTTTTCGGGATATAAAAATATCGCTTTTTTTATTATCCAATTTTATGAATTTATCTGATATTTTTATAAATAAATCCTTATTATTGGCAACTATTCTTTTCAAATCATCACCTGCATAAAAAATTGTATCTGGTTTATGCTTTTTTATAATACCTTTAATTAAATCTAATGGCTGTTTTCTCCAATCACTAAACGCAAGTATTTTCATTTGTTATTAATCCCTCTTTTAATTTTGCCCTTAATTTATTTTCTTTTTTTAGAGTATCTGGTTCCAGATTACCAATTACTGAACAATTATAAAACTTAACCCTGCCAAAACTGATGTATCCTGTTTGAATGTTCGGACAAAAGACAAATTTTCACATCATTGATACTTTTGTGTAGATTGCAATAATCAACACCCATTATACATTTCTTTCAACAGTTTCGCAAGTATAGTATTTCTGCTAAGTTCGGGGAGTAAGGTTGAGCTTTGAGGAAGATTAAAAGTAAAGAGTTGAAAGTGGATTCCAGCCTGTGCTGGAATGACAACACGTTTTTTCAAAATCAATCTTTCTATGAAGACTCCTACCTATCCCCTTGCACCAAAATTCAACCCAATGAACTAAAGAATCTTGTTTAATTTTATACAATGTTGTTAGTATTACAATAATCAACTATTTTTTCTATAAATATTTTACCGTATTTGTTTAACTTTACTTCACCAACACCGCTAATCTTTAGAAAACTTTTAAAATTCTGTGGGTATTGTGATGCCATTCCTTTCAGTGTTACGTCAGAAAACACAATATATGGCGGTATTTTTTCTTTATCGGCAATTTGTTTCCGAAGTTTTCTTAGAACCTCGAATAACTCCCGGCTAAATTTAGCATAACCTGAAGACACTTTAGTTTTCGGAATGTTAATCCCGGTTTTTAGATACTTATTGAACTCTATTTTTTCTGAAGGATTACAATTATCACACATATCACAGTTATTACTATTATATTTTTCACCGAAATAATTTAATAAAATTTTCCTCCTGCAGCCTTCATTTTTACAGAAATTAATCATATCCCACATTTTTCTGTATGCAATTTTTCGATACTCTTCATCTTCTATCT
>JBAZVA010000100.1:0-4041 GCA_041661165.1 Candidatus Woesearchaeota archaeon
CCTAAAACCAAAATAAAAAAAAGGGAAAAGTACCGTGATATGTCCATAGATTTCAACCCGTGATGTAGTTCAACCGGGGGTTATCGCTGGGCACTGCGTGCCGCTTAAACCCCTATTTATTAGCCCCCGTTATTGATCTATACACCGTATTCAGTTACTGATATTAAATTGTTTTTCTAATTACCCACTTTACTAAACCTGAATTTACGGTTAGTTCAGCAATTTCATCTATAAACAATAATGTAACTTTAGAATCATTCTTATATTTAATCAAGTTTGTTTCAGGGCTATGAACAACATAGAGAATCTTGTCGTAATCATCAACCCAAGATTCAAATATCTTTTCATATTTTTTCAATTCATTTAAATCAGATTTACATTTAATTTGCACAGCGCACTTTTCTCCTGTTACTGGTGCAATTAAATCCAAATCTATATCTTTTTGTGGACCCCCAATTGCTCCAACTCGTTGCCATCCACCTTTTGAGAAAATTAAGTCTATTAATAGCTCAAAA
Organism: Candidatus Woesearchaeota archaeon; assembly: GCA_041661165.1. GTDB lineage: Archaea > Nanobdellota > Nanobdellia > Woesearchaeales > JBAZVA01 > JBAZVA01. The sequence goes on from JBAZVA010000100.1 coordinate 516, forward strand.
TCTTTGGGTTGCAATGTTTTAATTAATACACCAATTTTATCTTTTATGTTCTCGAATGCTATTTCCGCATCTACAACGCCTTTAGATTGTTGCCCTTTTATTTTCAATATTATATACTTACTTTCTGATACTTTACAGATAGTTCCCTGAAAACCTTTTACTTTAGTAAGGTTCCCATTTAATTCTGGTTCATAAAGGGGTCGATTATTAATATCAGTACAATTCCATTTACCAATAACAGGTCTTATTTTCGTATTATCATGCAATAAAGTAATCTTTCTTTCGGAAAAACACCACCATAATTTATTGTCATAAAATGTTAGCCAAAGTGTATTTTCATCCTCTTCATAAAAATATTTGATCTGATTTGTATGACTTGAGGCAACATTACTTTTTGTTTTTTTTACTTGAAGAAAGTATTCACTAACTTTATCCCATTCTCCTTTTTCACATATACGATGATCTATTTCTGAATAATCTAATTTTAAAGTAGGTTGATTACTATTAATACAATTGTTTACAAAACCTCTTTCTTTACCCAAATTTATAAATAACACTTTATCAGCTTTATTTAAAGCCCTTATGATTTTTTTGTCAAAATCTGTTGTTTCTTCTTCTAAAATATGTTTAAACTCAGTTCCTTTTTCTTCTTCTACAATGCTTTTAATTGCATAAAGTATCTTTAGTATTGTACCATCTTGAAACTTGCTAATTAAAAAGCCCGTTGAAAAATGATCACCACGCAAAAGAACAATCAAAAATTTGTTTAAAGTATAAATATCGTAAGATGTGTAAAGAGTATTTGTGTTTTCAATTAACGCTTTGCCTTCCTCCCAAGCCATCCAATCAAAACTAAAGATTATTTTCTTTTCATAAATATAATTATGAAAGTCTTCTACGACATTTGCCCACTGCATGATGCTGCCAAAGTCTCTTGTCTCTTTAATTTTAGGAATGAAAGATATTAAGCCTAACCAATCTTCTTTTGTTATTTCATCCGTTTTTTTTGCATTTTCATTTTCCATATTATTATTTTTTATGAACCAAATTCGAAAATATTTAAAGCATGCAAGTTGCAGTATTGAGTTTATAGCGGTTTAGCCTCCCTTTTTCCTTAATTTTTAACATTTTTAATAAACTCTTTTTGCATATTACAATCTATTGTACTATGCTATGGTTGTTGTAAATTTTGACCTATTGTAAAACCATACATGTCAATAATTTTTGCTTTTGGATAGTTTAAAGTAGTCTTTTGACCGCTAATAAAGTCCTTTGTATAAGTCTCCTCTGATAATTTATCAATTATGTTTCTGTTTGATTCGTAAAATGCCTTTATAAAAGTTAATGATTTAATATTTAGTTTTCTAAAACCACATTGTCCTTCAGAAATTTTTCTGAATGAATTACAAAAGTTATTATCAAATGCAGGAATGAAGCCAAAAATGCCAAGAAGTATTTTTGTTATTAATGTTATATCGGACTGTTTCTCGCTGATTATTAAATGTTTGATGTTGTTATAGATTTTAATTATTATTTGGATATTCTTTTCATTATAGTTGTCTGCATCAATATCCCAAACAGATTTGTCTAATGTTGCGATATATTGAATTGTAGGCTCAAAATGTTTTGCGCTTTTTTGTAGCAAAAAACTTGAACCTCTAAACATTCCCCAACTTGCCAAATAAAATCCAAGAACTAAACAACTTTTTTCAATGTCTTGAGTAAGGTCATTTGTTTTACGAAAATAATTGTAACAATAATCAAATGATGTATATCTGTCATCTGATTTAGATTTAGATTTAAAATCTTCTATTACTAATTCAATATCAGTTCTTTTCATGAGATTTTTGTTTGTTTTCTAATAATTTGCGTTTTCAATTAGATTTTTCTTCGTTTCCGCTAATTATTGCATTATAATGTTTAGTCTTTTTAAATTCACTTAATACATTTTCTGGGATCATTTCAATTGTTATTTGTTTGCGCAAAAGCCATTTATAAATGTTATATGAATCCATGGAATTTAATGGAATTTGTATAAGCTTCAATCTTTTTTTTATTTCTGGAACCTCTTTAACAAAATAATCTTCGCTCGCTTTTCTAAGAATATCAGATTGTTCTTTTGCTTCTTCAATTGTAACTCGATCCATAAGCATTACTTCGATCATTCCTTCTATATTCTTTTGAATATGATAATCATTTATGTGATTACTTATTCTACTTTCAATTTCATAAGTCCTAATTCTGTTAATTTCCGAAAGAAATTCCTCAGAGGTAAAACGAAGTCGCCAAAGTTCTTTTTTGCTCGACAACTCACTTTTTTTATTATTATAATCGGCTAAATATTCTTCATTAGTTTTCATAAACAAGATTTGCTTTTTGATTAGATCAAAGTTGCTTAAACTATTCAATTTCTACATTCGAAAAAACATCAACTTTCATTTTTGTCCACTTTTATTAATATTATGGTTTTTATCTAAAAATATCATACTAAGTTACTATTTACCTAATGGGGGCTAACGTTGGCGGTAAGCATAGTAAGGGTTTCGGAGCTCCTCACTTACATTTTCGCATGTTGTTTCTTTCTTATTCATAGTTCAAATATAGCACTTTTGCCCTTATTATGTTTACCGCGGGTTACCACACGTTTTTTATCTGACTTAATATTTGTATTCAATTCCTCCTTTTTGTCCTTTAGTCCTTATATTAGAGCCTAAGTTCACATATTCTGAAAATGGTCCCCCAAATTGTTTTGTCCATGATTCAGGAACAAAAGGAGGAACAATAAAAAACTTCCTTTCCTGTTTGGGTTCAAAAAAGAACATATCACTTTTATGAAAGGGGATAAATATTTGGTAAATTATATTTCTAATTTGAATAATAAAAAGGTGTGTGGGAGCAGGATATTTTTCAAACTCTTGTTTCTTTTTAAAAGATAATACTATCGGTTCATTATTAAAATTTCCAGGTATAAAAAATTTGTGAATAGTGAAAAATGAGTTTTTTTCTAATTCACCATACTCGTTTTCTCCATTTAAGAACTTTATGGTTTCTTTTAAGTTTGGTAAGTCTGATTCATGAATTCGTGACAGTGCAATTTTCAGAAAACTTTTATAAACATTCAACGGAGTAAAAGGGTTTTTATAATAATTTATTCTTTGAATATCGTTTTTCCTGTCATATCCAATATTTTGTTTAAAGTACTCTGCATCATTGAATTCTATATCTAAATAAGGAGGGTTTTGATGGATAACAATATGTCTGTCATTTGATTTAAATTTTGGCACTTTTGTTTTTCCCATAATCCCAGAAACTGCAAGAAATGAACCAAAAAAATAAGCCAAATCATTTTCGTAAACACCAAACTTACTATTACAACTATCGCATTCAAAATCGGATAAATAATATTCATTCCCCATTAATTCAGGTATTAAATGAGAAACATTTTTAAACTTTACCTCAGGATAAGATTTACCACAAAATCTACATGTTCTATCTTTATTTGGTCGAAGTTCCTTTCTATTATCAT
>JBAZVA010000101.1:0-4032 GCA_041661165.1 Candidatus Woesearchaeota archaeon
TTACTTCGCAATGAAAAGAAAGAACCTGAATCAAAAGATTAAGGGAGGAAAAATGGCATTTCAAACTATAGCTTATCAGATTATGATTGCTTCACCAAGTGAAATTGGAAAAGAAAAAGTCATGATAAGGGAATCTGTAGATAAATGGAACCGTTTATTTACAAAAAATTATAGAATTTTTTTGCATTTAGTTGAATGGGAAACAGATACGCATCCAGTAACTGGAAAAGATCCACAATTAACAATAGATGAACAAATTCTTGATGACACTGATTTATTAATTGTAATTTTTTGGAAAAGACTTGGATCTTCTGGTACTGTTCATGAATTAGAGAAGCAAATTTCTGCGGGAAAAGACGTCAAATTGTATTTTGCTAAGTTATCCCCAAACATTGATGACTTCAATGAAAAAGAATACAATGATGTAAAAGATCTGCAAGAAAAATTTAAAAATAAAGCACTATATTTTGAATATCACACCCATGAAGAATTCAATGAAAAATTCTTTGAACACTTAACCCTTCATATGAATGAAAAGAAAGATGCTTTATTAAAGCAAACAGAAAAAGAAGTAAAATTGATAAATGAAAGTACTGCAATTGATGCAATGAAAGGTTCGAGTAAACCAATTCTTGAGAACATTCGCTTTTTACTGTCCAATAATGATGAAATTCTTTTAAATGAATATGTTATGAAAGAAGTTAAAGAAGTTAATAAAAATCGAAATGTTTTTGATAAAGGATTTCAAAACAAAAATACTTCTGAAAATTTTCAAACAATTGTTTCATCATATAAAGATATTATTTTAAATCTTCAAAAGATATTAATTTTACTAACATATTATGGTAAAGAACAACATAAATATATATTGATTAATATTATTTCAAGAATTGCTGATAATCAAGAGTTATATAAAGATGGTTTAATCACATACAACAGAACATCAATTGCGATGATACCATTACTATTTCTTTTTTATTCATCATGTATTACGGCGATAATGAAGGACAATTATAAGATTTTAAAAGTTTTATTTAATATTGAATTTTCAAAAGCTGCATTACAGGAAACAAAACTACTTATATTTGAGTTTGGTAATATTACAAAAGAACTAAATTTCTCATTAATTCCTGGATTTGAAAATAGTAAAGCATCAAGAAGTATTTTTATTTATGAATATTTAAAAACAATTTTCGACGATACAATTCATTCAGGCAATGATTTCGATACGTCATTTGATAAGTTTGAAGTTTTCTTCTCATTGATTTATGCTGATTATACAAATAAGCAATTTGGTGATAATTATTTTTGGGGCCCTCCTGGTAGATTTCTATATGATTTGCCATATGATAAAATTTTGCATAGAAAATCAGTTTTTTTTGATATTCTAGATGAAGCTAATTCTTTAAAAGATGGTTGGCCACCTATAAAAGCTGGTTTATTCAATGGATCTTATCAGAGATTTTTGTTTATAGCAGATGGGTATTTAAGATATTTCAATATAATTAGATGAAAGATAAACGATGAATATTCCTAATAAAAATGTAATATTATCTTGGAAGCTCTAATGGCATCATTTAGTTCTGACAAAAGGACATTGTTCGAGATTCTACAGGATGTACACAAAGATAAAATTCAATTACTTTTTTTCTACGAATATAAAAAATTATTCATTTTTTTTAGAAAGAGGTGATATATGACTCTTAATGAAGAATACGGTAGCAAACTTTCTTTTTTTTCTGATCCCGATAGGAGCGAAAGAGCATATAAGGAAATTCTTTCTATATCTCACTTAAAACCTTTCGCCTTAGATAAACAGAGGATAATTAATTCAACATCTTTTAGAAGATTAAGCAATAAAACTCAAATGTTTACCACAGTGGGTAATGATGCAAAAAGGACTAGACTGACCCATACTCTTGAAGTGGAACATATTTCGACTATTATTGCTAAAGCATTGAATTTAAATACTGAATTATGTTCTGCGATTTCTCTTGGACATGATATTGGACATCCTCCTTTTGGTCATACTAGTGAGCGTTTTATGGATAGATTGTCAACTGATGATGAATTACTAAATAAAATTATTTGTTTAAGCAATGACCTCCCCCCTATTACAATTAATGAAAATGAACATGGTTTTAAGCATAATTGGCAAGGTGTTAGAAATATCTGTGATCTTGAAAATAAACACATTCAAGACATAAGCAATTTAAAAAGTTATGGTTTTAATTTAACCTATCAGACTATTTGGGGTATTCTTCATCACACAAAACTAACTAGAGAAAAACCAGATTCGTTTATGAATTTTTATAGACAAAAATATGACAAATTTATAAATGAAAAATATTTAACTATAGAAGCTCTTATAGTTGCAGACGCCGATGAATTAGCCCAAAGACATCATGATGTTGAAGATGCTATCGATGTAAAGTTAATTGATTATAATGATATTCTGACTGAGTTCGAAAAATTATTTAACATTCATAATAATAAATTTTTAGTTTATGAACAAACGTTTAAAGATAAAGCAACGGCAATTACAAATTACATTATTGACACATTAATAAGTATTTATCTGGAAGACTGTCTTGAAAAATTTAGAAAAAACTTTGCTAGTATTGATATAGTAAAAAATGAGACAAAAGACATAATCAAAGAAAAATATGTTGGGTTTAATTCTATTCATACAGAATCTGATAAAGCTTTTAGAAAATTAATTTATGAACAAATTACTCATTCATTACCTGTTCAAGAGATGGATGGAAAAGCTCAGGAAATTATTGAATCATTGGTTACTATTTTTTTAAAAAATCCGAAACTTCTACCCGACACAACCATTAAACGGTTATATAGAAATATATACGAATTTTTTTTAAACAACAAATCTAAAAGCAAGTTTTTTGTTTCAGAAAAATCAACTTTATTAAATTTACTTGAAGACAGAACTCATTCAGGAAAATTAAGAGTTATTTTAAGTAAATATTATAAATCTATTGAAGGCGATACTATTCAAATGGAAAAAGAAACAAGAAATGATCTCTATTCTATTTTAATGAGAACAATTTTTGATCATATTACATGTATGACTGATAAATATGCAATTAATCAATTTGAAATGTATTTTGGCAGAAACTATACATGATTGAACTGGTAACTCTTTGGATATGATTTAGGAGAGGAAATAGATGGCATCATTTGATTCAACAAAACATAGTTTATATGAAATTTTGAGAGAAGTTCAGTCCGGAAAGATTCAGCTTCCCGATTTTCAATGTGGTTGGATTTGGGATGACAAAAGGATTAGAGGAGTCAAGGTGAATATAAATTCAGCAGCTGTATAGTATTTATGTTTATAAAATAGATAAAAACATAAATACTATACAGTAAACAAAAAAGTTCAGATTTGTTTTAGAACAAGAATTAATGAGGAGTTGAGATGGCAAAAAATTTAACCAGTTCGACAATTGATAGGCAAAATATTCTCAATAACCAGTATGCACTGGCTGAGATTAAAAAAAGTATTGGAATAAAATGTATCGTATTCAATGGTAAAGAAGTCCTACTTAAAGAACAGGTTGCTGAATTCTTTGAAGTTACTCCTAGAACTATAAATAATTATTTGGCAAAGAATGAAATGGAATTACGACAAAATGGGTATGAAATTGTGCGAGGTAAACCCTTACTGGATCTGAAAAAAGTGATATTTTCAATGGATGTTCATGAAATCGATTTCATGAACATCAAAAAATCACCACAATTAGGTATATTTGATTTTAGAGCTTTTTTAAACCTAACCATGCTCCTTGTTGAAAGCGAAAGAGCTAAACTGCTTCGTCAGGTGATACTGGATATTGTTATTGATACGATCAATAAAAGAACTGGTGGGGGAACAAAGTATATTAATCAACGAGATGAAGACTATGTTTTTTCTTATTTTCAAGCAGAAAATTATCGAAAAGAATTTACGGATGCCTTGAAAGATTGCCTCGATATGGGTAATTTTAAATATCCAATATACGCAGATAAAAT
>JBAZVA010000102.1:0-4022 GCA_041661165.1 Candidatus Woesearchaeota archaeon
AATGCATAAATATGAAGGAATTACCATCTTACGTGAAGCAATAGATTATCCAAATCCATTACCATTAGAATCAACGGAAGAGATAATGCCTACTAATGCGCTTACAGGAGATGACGAAAGACATACAGTAACAGGAAAATATTCTGAAGCATCTACAGAAGAATATTCTGAAAAAGACAAAGAACGATTACAAGAATTATTAGCAACACAATCACTAGAAGTTGAACATACTGCATTATTAAGGAAATTTTTACCACGTAGACCGCGGTTCATAAATGTACCAAAAGTCGCTCCAATCAATAAAGCTAGAACAAATGCTCGTGGCAAAATAAGTGCTGTATTAGGACCTCTTGTAAGCGGTTTAGCTTTAGTAGGTTTAGCTGCCTCTTATATCACATTTTATAAAACAAACAATCCAGGACAAATTGACGATAATGCTGCTACAGCATCAATAACTAATATATCTGATAAAGTCCCAGATACAAATCCTACTATCATTAATACAAAGTTTAAAAAATTTGAAAAGCTCGAACCTGGAGATACATTTTATGAATATTTATGTGATAAGGCAGGCAAAAAAGTGGACCGGGAAACTCCGCAATCCATGTCAGCTATTATGGCTGTGGCTTCTGATTATTTAGAACTTCAAGGCAAAACTTTTGCTGAATATATAGATTTAGATGCACTTAATTATTTCAGAGCACACAAATCAACTGTATTCGCAAAAATTATTGCTCAAATCAAATCAAAAGGGATACCAACACCAGAAAGTAATGAAATTGCTAATTACGACTTTTCACAAACTGGGCAAAATTTTGAAGAATTTAGGAATCATATATCTATGTATTTTGTAAATTTAGACAAATCATCTGAATTATATGAAACATTATACAGAGCAAAAGAATATCTTCATGGCAATGCTGATATTAAAGCATTTGATCCAACAACTGAAGAAAGTGAAAATACAATTACTATAAATTCACAACAAGGTGCTAATATAAATTTACAAAATCTAGAACAAGCACAAGAATTACAAGCTGATAATAATCTTTATCAATATTCAAATTACAATCCACTACAACAAAATTATGAAGACCAGCCTGAATTGTTAACTGATGTGGTTAGCGAACTTGATGATGGGGAAATCAATGCTAGAGATTTTTTTGAAGTTGATAAATTTGATATTCCTGATGAATTAAATAAAAAAAACCCAACAATTAAAACTGTTTTTACATTAGCTTCTACCTTACGAGAAACAAGAGAAAAAGGCACTTTACTAGGTGGCGTTACAAATGCAATTGGTGGATTTTTCAAAAAATTCGGCAAGAAAAAGATTTAATTAAATTTATTTTAAATTCTAATTTTTCATTTTTAAGTGTTCTGACCAAACATACATTTCACCTTCTTGAAAAGAAGGCTGAAATGGATCAGTATATTTCAATTTTACTTGCCCAGACTCAGTTAACGTAAGTGCTCCACCTAGATGCCTAAATTCACAAGAATGAATTGCTGGATGATAATGCCTATAAGGAAAACCTGGAGAATCTATATCCTTAATTCTACCATGACAATCAACTTTTGTTGTATCTAAAACATATGTCCCTGCAGCTAATTCAATTGTTCTTTCTTTCTTTACAGAAGCTTCAGATATCTTATTACTTTCTATTGAAGAAACTAAATAATGATTAATTAAAGTATTAGTACCTTTCATATCAATTGGCATCCCACCTGTAGTCGCCGACATTAAAGCAAGAACATTATCAATACCCATGCCTCCTCCCTTTTTTATTCTTGACAATATGGATTGTAATAAAGAAGAAAGCATGAGCCTATTTCTATTTACTATTGAAAATGATTGCAAAATTAAATTCAAATGGTCAGATGAAAGCATCAGACCTTGCATTGATGCTCTTACTAAAACAGCCATAAGTACTCTTTCACGCTCTTCTAATTCTCTATATGTACCTATAATATCTCTACATATATCATCATTCGCAGCTAATGCACTGTCATCTTCAAATGGAGTTAATAACAAATCTGATATTAAAACATCTGAAACTGAAGGAATAAACAATCTAACATTATTTCTTTGTACAGGCACTACAAATCCTGTATTTAATGGCTGAACTCCATTTTTTACAACCATCACTGAATATGAATGCATAGTATCAAAGTTCAAATCAACAGCCATAAATTGTGATCCAATTCTTCCGCCTAATCCAGAAACTATTAAATTCAAAAAATATCTAAGTTCTTTATCATGTCTACCATACTTTTTTAATATTTTTTTTAAATCTCGTTCTCTAACAAGATTTGGTGAGGCAGAAATAAGTTTTTCAATAAGATCACGAACAACTGATCGAATTTGCTCTAATCTTATTGTCTTTATAGTTTTTATAGATTGATCTGCTAATGACTTTTTTAATTGACGATCCTCACCTACAAATCCCCCTGCTGCATTAAGCAATTTTAAATTCTTTGATGCTACAAAATTAGCTACTAAATAAGGCTCAACTCGACTGGAATCAATTTGTAAATCTATTGAGGACATTATTAATTTATAAAAAACAGAATATCAAAATACCATTTATCTACATTTTTGTCAAAAATTTCGTGTATACAAAAAAATCCAACTGCCTAGACCCTATACACATTAATTGTCATTGAGCCTTTTTTACTGGGTTTATCAATTGATTTTTCACCTTTCCACTCATACATATAAAAAGCATAAGATATGATTTTACTGCCTTTTTTGAGTTCTTTTAAAAATTTTTCTTTAAGCTTAAAATTCAAAGACTTCTGCATTGCAAATGTATAAACAACATCAGCTTTTGAAATATTAATTTTAAATGCATTGCCATAAATAAGAGTCAAATTCGAAATAGGATATATCCAATTTTTTATTTTGGAAAAAAGATATAAAGGCCACGCCATCTCAATGCCAACAATATTCGCATAAGGATTTTTCATCGCAATATATCGACATACTCTCGAATCACCAAACCCAATTTCATAAAAAAATTGCCCTTTTTTTAAATTTGCTAATTTATGTATCCTCTCGAGATCTATACTCTTCATTGGCATCCATGGCGCTATAGATAAAGCTGCAATACCAATTGGAAGCAACAAAACTATTAAAAGAATATTTAAAATATACATAAAAAATCTCTATTTAAATTTCTCAATTTTTACAGTTTCCAAAATAAGCTCTTTAACTGGTCTATCCATCATATCAGTCGCAACACTAGCTATTTTATCAAGCACATCAAAACCTTCATACATTTGCCCAAAAACTGTATGTTTAGCGTCAAGCCAAGGCGTTGCTTCTGCCTGCACTATAAAAAATTGGCTTCCGTTTGTATTTGGACCGCTATTTGCCATTGAAAGAGCCCCTTTAATATTTCTCAAATTTGAATTAAATTCATCATTAAAACTCGTAGCTTTGCCTTTATAGCTATATCCTCCAGTACCATTTCTTTTTTCAAAATCTCCACCCTGAATCATAAAATTCTTAATCACTCTATGAAAAATACTGTTATCATAATTTCCTTTTTCAGCATGAAATTGGAAATTCTTAACAGTTTCAGGAGTTAAATCTGAAAAAAGTACAAATTTCATTTCTCCATAATTTGTTTCAAAAATCGCAATGACATCTCCTGATTTTGGCTTTGCTGTTTGTTGAAATTTAGTTTTATTTTTCATAGTATTGCAAGAAATAATAAATAAAATTAATAAAAATAATAAACTTATAAAGATAAACTTTTTATTAAACATTGTATAAATAAATATTATACTCCTACGCTTTTATAATTTAAAATTGTATAATGCTACGAAGCTTTGCGATATTGTTTATGGATGTATATCTTGTTAATTTTTGAGCTTCGGAGTATATACTACAAATTTTGAAAATCTAAAAGCGGAGTAGTATAAATAAAAATTTTCCATATATTAAATTGTTTCTCTCACAAAAACAATATGGCAAAAAATCCGCTAAATTTGTGTTTATAATTTTTTTTTTATAA
>JBAZVA010000103.1:0-3976 GCA_041661165.1 Candidatus Woesearchaeota archaeon
AATAAGCTGATCACGTTTTTCAAAGTACTCTTCTTTTGTATATTGTTTATTAAATATACAATATCTTTTTCGTTTTAAGCCAACACATCCTAAACAATTATTGCAATTGATACATAAATAACAATATTGCATATCACTGCTGTGCCAAGTAAAAACGCAATTTCTTGTATTATAAACATCAATTCCAGTGGCTGAAGATTGGAAACAAAGTTCAACCCGATCATTACACATAAAAGCATGCAAAATATCTCTTCCGCTTCCGCATTGAAATACATTATATGAGTCTTTTAAATTAAAACTTTCATAAGCTTTGGAAACTTTACTGCAATTTTTAATATATGCGCCTTCACTATCTTCACAATTATCAAGTGAATTAACATTTTGCCTATTTTTAGAAATAATTTCCTCTAAAAAATATTTTTTATATTTCATAATTTCTTCATAATTTGTGAAATCAATATTATTTATAAAATTTTCATATTCCAACTTAGTGTATTGTTTATTATAAACACAATATTTTTGATTCCTAAGCCCAAAGCACATAAACGAATTTTGTGTATTTCTACAATCGTACAAAAAACAAGAATCTGATACTTGTTTGCAATGAAAAGAATATTTTGTGTTATAGCATGAGAACATGTAGACGCAATCGTACAAAAGCTCACTATCCATTACCCAATAAACATCAATACAGGAATTTGAATTGTAAATTCGCACTGAATAATAAACATCTCTGCAGTTAAGAGAATCAAAAACCGTATAACAATTTTTTAGCCCTTCACTATCCTGACAAAACTCAGCATTTTCCTGCATATTTGAAAGAAGCGCTATAACTGGAGCAATTTTTTGTAATTCATGAAATTGTTCAAAAAAACTTTTTGAAAAATCTATATATAAATATGGTAAAATATAATCATCACTATTCCATTCATCATGACTATAAACAGGCACAAATGTATTTTCAGGATAAAGAGCAATAATATTTTTTCCTGATTTTGCAGATTTAATTTGATAAAATTTCTTATTTGGATACCAAGCCATAAGACTGCGCATAATATCATTGTCATCAATCCCTAAATCTCGAACCCCAAATTTTTGATAAAGTTCTTGTTTTAAATTATTTGTCATTTTTATATAATTAAAAGCAAAATTACTTCTTGAGTCTTATTATATTTAATAAAGTTATTTAATCAAATACAAGATTAAAACTTTTTATTTTTAAATAAATAATTTATTATTTTTTTGATTTTTTATATAACGCATGTCATTAAAAGAACACATTGAATCGTTTTTTAAAAAAACTGCAAATTATATAGAACATACTTTAACAACAAATCCTGCGACTCAAGAACAAATTACTATTATAAGAGCTGAATTAGCATTATATCTTCGTAGTCCTGAGAAATATGAAACCATTACATCTGTATATCATTTACTTTCAACATTTAATCCATTAGCTAGAATATCTACCAAAGCACCAGAAGGTCTGTACCCCGCATTCTCAGTCGCTTATTTTTTTTGTCGAATGGTTGATGATATTGTTGATGGTGATAGTGAATTGCCAGAAGGATTTGATTCTATATATAAACTTGTTGATTCTTTAAAAATTCAAGTTAATGGAAAATCAGTAGAACCTATAACAGATATACATTTGATGCTACGATCAATGATGACTAAATTAGTGCCAAGGTCAGGAGATGATTTGATCGCAGAAGTTCATATTTTTTTGGATGCAATGATAGCTGATTATGAGAGACGAACTAAACAAACAGCTTTAAGTGAAGCGGAATTGGCTGATATTAATAAGAATTCATTTGGTCCGCCACATACAATTGCTTTTATGGCGTTAAATTCATCTACAATGACTTCACAAATAAATGATTTAATGCAACTTGAAGGTAGAATCCAAGCTGTAAGAGACCTCAAAGCTGAACTTCCAAAAGGCATTATTAATATTCCATTAGAAGTTTTAAATTTAAGTGATTTTTCAAAAGAACAGTTAATTACTGATCCTAATTTAATCGATAATTGTCCTATCATACAACAATGGATTCAAGATGAATTAATTTGGGGATATAGAATAATTGAAGAACTTAACGAACAAATGAAATCTTTTGATTGGAAAGGAAGAATAGTAGTTAAATTTATAGTTGGTCCAATTAAAAAATTTATAGACAAAGAAAGTGCTAAATATTTAAATCAGAAAATTTAATAACGATTTTATAATTTAACCCAGTTCACATCCTTCTCCTTCCGAAACCAAGTCATCTGCCTTTGAGCATAATGTCTTGTTTCTTTTTTTAACATTTTTTATATGTTCTACTTTTGGCAAATTTTCTGGCATTTCACCTCCAAGTTCTTTAATTGTAGATCTAACTTTTTTTCCAATTTCAAAATGAGTTTTGTTGGCTTTTTGTTCACCAACAATATTTTCTCTTCGAAGTTTTGCTTCTGCTTGAGTACTACGAAAAAGATTTGCAGCAAGTTCTTCAGCTCCCATATGATCAAGAATTTTTTCATTAGATTTTAATTTTTTCTTTACATGAATATCTTTCTGTCTCAATCCCCCATAAAGTCCCATATATCCATAATCTTGAAACACTCCAAATTTAGTTACACCAGAAGCTTTTGCAGTTTTGGCTAGGACTTTATTTCGGTTAGTTAATTCATCACGAAGTAAAACTCTTTTTTTATCTTCCATAAATTGTTCATTTATTTCCTGTTTACGAGTTTGAATTGCAAAATAGGTTTGCCCCAAAGCAACAATCTCTTTAGTTGGATCTGCATTTTGTATAATTAAATAACAAGCATATCTAGAAAGTTTATAATTTTGCAAGCTTCTTGTAGCACCAGAGCCTATTTCAACCATATCGAGCACATCATCGAAATGGTCAGTAATTTTTTGTTTACTATTTTTGCAAGAAATTTTAGCTTTCTCAATTACATGGACGAAAAAACGATATTCAGAATATTCGAGTACTTTTGAAAGCTCTCTCCCACTCCAATATTCCTGCCCATATTCATTTACATGTTTTATTTGTTCAAAAATATTATTACTCATAATTTAAAAATTAAGTTTTAAGTAAGAAACATTGTGATTTAATAAATAAAATTAGTAAATACATTAATTCTCATCAATGCGAAAATTCACTATTTATCGACACCACCTCCTTCTCCTTACGAAACCAAGTCATTTGCCTTTTAGCATAATGTCTTGTTTCTTTTTTTAACAAATCTTTTGCTTCATCAAGCGTCATTTCATTATTTAAAAATTTTGCAATTTGCAAATAACCAAGACTGCTCATTGAAGGTAAATTGCGATCATATTTTGATAATAAATATTTAGTTTCTTCAATCAAACCATCTTCAATTTGTTTATCAACACGCTTATTAATTCGGTCATAAAGGATTTCTCGTGGCCAATCAATGGCGAGTTTTAGAATTGAGAACTGAGAACTGAGAACTGAGTTTTTATTTTTTTTCTCAGCTCTCAGCTCTCGGCTCTCAGCTCTCTCTATTCCCCTCACGACATATCTCAAATTATTCGGATGAATTTTCATTGCTTCTATTTCATCCAAAGCTTTTAATTTTTCCCAAACATATTCTTTTCCATATTGACTCGCTTCTTTTTCTAATTTTTTACGCAATTCTAAATTCGGAGGCGCATTTTCACTTAAATAATTATCAGTTACAGCTCTAATATATAGTCCTGTACCACCAACTATAAAAGGAATTTTAGCTTTTTTATGGATTTCCAAAATAGCTTTTTCAGCTAAATTTTTAAAATTATAAACATTAAAAGATTCATTTGGATAAACCATATCTATTAAATGATGTTTTACCCCCTGCATTTCATCTTCAGTAATTTTCGCAGTTCCAATATCCATTTCCTTATATACTTGCCGAGAATCAGCAGAAATGATTTCAGCATCAAATTTTTTTGCAAGCTCAACACTCAATCCTGTTTTACCAGAAA
>JBAZVA010000104.1:0-1150 GCA_041661165.1 Candidatus Woesearchaeota archaeon
GTGGTGGTTTTGCATCAAGATGGGGAATACCATCTCCTGGAATTGGAACTCAGCAACAGAATAGTGATGATGGATAATAAAGTAAAATGACAAAAAATAAAAAAAATAAAAATGAAAAAATGATAAATTACGAAATATTAGAAAGAAGATTTTTGAAAGAACCACATTGTAGACAACATACTGCATATAAAATTAAATTAACCAATGGATTAATAATAGAAAGAGTATGTACACAATGTGGTTTTGAAATAAAAGATAAAACAAAATGGTAAAAAGAAAAGATAGAAGGAAAAGTGGATGGTATACTCCTGTAGCAACTTGTTCAAAAAAAGAATTAATAAAAAATAATTTAATAATTAATGAAGAATATGATGATTGGAAAGATTTTAGAGATGGTATGCGAGATTGGTTTAGAGATTTTAAACAAATAAAAAATATTAATGAATCTCATAAAAAAGAATATATGGAGAATGTTTCCAAAAAAGAAAATTGATGAATGAAAAACAATTAAAATTATTAAAAAGAAGAAGTGTCAAAAAAAATATTATAAATAAAGGTGAATAAGATGGATGATGAAGAAGATATTATTGAAGATCCAATTGATGAAGATTCAACTATAGAAAATAGTGAATTAGATAAATTTGATACTGTTCAAGCAAAAAAATTACTTGATTCAATTAGATTCCTTGGTGATATAAAAAAGTTTCCTGTACATAAACCAAATTCTGTTGTTCTAGAAAAAACAACTATGCAAGAATGGGTGAAATGGTATGCAAAAACAACAGAGTGGAATGGTAGAGATGGAACAGAGCATGAAGTAATAAGAATGGTTGATGATATTGATAGTAATTTGCGTATAATAGTAAGTAAAGTTGAAGATGGATTTAGAAAGATGATGACTGTATTGGATAGAAAACAATTGAAAACTAAATTAATGCAGAACAAAATTGATATGCTGCTTGAAGAAATTCGTTTAATGCAAGATAAAGAGAATGATGAAATGAAAAAACAAATAATGCTTAGAAAAAATAATGGAATTATTTTAAAAGATAAAAAAAATATTTCGACACAATCAGATGAAGATGAAGATGAAATTAATGATGAAAATGATGTTGTTGAAAACAAAAATAATGGTGGAATAGTAGAAAAA
>JBAZVA010000104.1:1160-3955 GCA_041661165.1 Candidatus Woesearchaeota archaeon
TGCCCCAAAAAAACATTAAATCCAAAAAAGTTGGTCGCAACTATATAAAAAAAGAAAAGAAAGTGAAAAAAGTGAAAATTGAAAGAAATGAAATGATTTAGAATAATAGCAGGCTTGGTATAACTTAATATGAAAACTACAAAGAATGGTATGAAGGTATTTGAAAGACTTGGTGCATATAATAGGCTAAGAAGAAGAGTCAATAAGTGTATATATTATAATAAGGACTGCTTTGTGAAATTAAAACCCACTGAAATGCAAGGAATAGAGACTGTATTATTAACATTATATCAGGATTATCTGACAAATAAGGAAGGATACGAACAATATAAAGGTACACAGACTAAGCAATTAGCAGCTGGTTTTGATGGTAAGATTAAAACATATCTAGCACAAGAGAGAGCAGTAAGAAATGCAGTGTGGATGTTAATTCCACAATTTGTAAATATTAGAACATATGGTATGGGATTTAAAGTTGCAAGAAGATATAAATTAAATCAATATGGAATAGAAATAGTTGAAATGCTGATGGATGATGCAAGTAAAGGAACAGCTCCAAATGGTAATGAAGATATTAAAGAAAATACAGACTGTGAACAAAAAGATACAAATAATATTAATGAAGATGATGATGGAGATACTGAAGATGAGTTATGAAAGTATTATAGATGATATATTGAAGATCGGTGAAAAAAAGGTTTATAAAGATTATTGGAAAGAACGTGCTGAAGTGCCATTGTTAAGTAAGAGACCATATTATGAATATTCATCAGAAGAAGAAATGCTTGAAGAAACATTAACATTAAAAATAGACACAAGAGGAGCACAGCAAAGGAATGCCTTCAATGGATTAATATGCGCAGCTACGGGTGTTGGAAAAACTAGATTAGTAAAGAATATTGTAAAAGGATTTCATAAACAAAAATATAATATTTTATTTTTTGAACCAAAATCAACAGAGATGATGAATGCTACAAAAATTGGCAAAGGAAGAAAACTTGCTCCATATGATTTTAATGAAAGACTTCCTGTTGTTGTATATTGTCCAAATTATGTAAAATTATTTTTAAAAAAAAATTTTCCATCAATGGTATCTAAAGTAAAGTTTTACTCGCCAGATATTGCAAAATTAGATTATGTAGAAGTATGGCAATCGTTTGGTGTTCCTGTAAAGGCAGCAGCATTTATTGTAGAAATGATTCAGCAAGGACATTATGATTTAGATTATTTTGAAACACATATGCCAAAAATGCATAGTGCATCATTTCAAGCAGTATCAACTGCGATTGCTTCATTAAAAGCACTAAGATTCTTTGGTGCAAAACAAAAAGGAATACCACTTGAAGAAGAATGGGCAAAAGGAAATATAGTAGTGGTAGATTATTTTAGTCGTGATGGAAATCTTATGAATACTTCGATAGGATTAGATCTTGATGCAGTAAGAGACATAGGTATAAGAGAAAGCAGTAAAGGTTTGAATAATGTTTCAAAAAAGCTGTTAGTGTTTGATGATGCATTTTACTATGCAGGTATGTCTGCAATGATGGCAACAAAAGGAACAAATCAAATTAATCTTGCAATAAGAAATATTGCAAACTGTCAAAACAATTTCAGAACATGGGGGGTGGATTCTTTATTCATCGTCCAGAGCCCGAGCTCTAATGCAATCATGCCTGTATTAATTGATGGTTGTACTTCAAAGTTTGTAAGTTATACTGAAAATACAGATGCACTTGCAGGTAAGTTGCCATTTGCAGCTTATAGATTGCTTTCAAATGTTGACCCTAGATATCCTATGCTTTATGTTAGAGAAGAAGTTTATTTATATTAATGGGTATTTGTTAAAGGAAAAACTACTTGGACAACAGGATTTAGTTACGATATAAGTGTTGGCCATAGTTAAATAATAAACTTTGTAAATACTAAAATTATTCAATTAATGAAAAAGTAATTGTAAATATTATATAATGAGGTAAATAAAATGATAGTTATAGAAACAATTTTATCAATAGTTACTGCATATATAGTAATGATTGATGTAATACTTACACATTTTTATTTTTATTTATTAAAAAAGAAAGGAATAAATGATTTGAGTGATGAGGTTAATTGGCTGCCAAGAAAATTGATGGATCTCATGGGATTGAATGGTTTTTCTTTAATTATGCATTGCACAATAAGTTTTACATTATTTTATGGTATTATTTATTCAGTATATTATTTTTTTTCTTTTTATTTAATGATTATATTAATTTCAATACTTTTTGGAGCAAGTTTAATGGTGAATAAAATTCATTTTATAAATATAGAATTTTTAAATAATGTTTGGGAAGATGATAAGTATTGGGAGATGCAAATTGAGAGAAGAGAAAAAAATAAAATGGAGATGAAAATGTGATTAAATTTTATTTGTCTGAAGATAAGTTAAGAGAACTTTATATTCAAAATAATTTGTCAATAAATGATATTGTTAATAAACTTAATATAAAACGTTCAACTGTGAGAATTTATTTAAATAAATATAATATTAAGAAAACACACGATAAAATAAAACAAAGCATGAAAAATACTTTATTTGAAAAAGGACATAAAAGAAATTTAGGAAAAAAAAGAATTGACATGGTTAATAATAAATATGCTTCTGGTCTTTTTGAAGAAAAACATCATAATTGGAAAGGTGATGCTGCTAGTTATGGTCCAAAACATGGTTGGATTTCTTCAAGATATGGCTTTGCAAATAAATGTTTAAGATGCAAAAGAAAAGATAAATTAAAATATGAATGGGCAAATATTAG
>JBAZVA010000105.1:0-3919 GCA_041661165.1 Candidatus Woesearchaeota archaeon
TATAATTCTTTAAGTTTGTACATATTTACAAATATTAAAAAATATGGTATAATAGATATAATGAAAAAAGCAATAGTTACATTATTGTTTATTGCAATTCTTGGTCTTCTTTTATATTCGACATTTGGACCATTAATATTTTTAGCATTTGATCTAACTCACTAAAATGGAAAAAGTAATTTCAACTGAAAAACTTCCAATAAAACTCTGGCTAAACGATTTAGAACAGAGTGCTCTTGAACAAGCAAAAAATCTTGCCAATTTACCTTTTGCTTTTAGACATATTGCAATCATGCCAGATTCACACTTTGGTTTTGGAATGCCCATTGGTGGTGTTTTAGCTGCTAAAAATGTTATTATCCCAAATGCAGTCGGTGCTGACATCGGTTGTGGAATGTGTGCTGTTAAGACTTCATTAACTGAAATTTCAACAGAAGATCTTAAAAAAATAATGGGAATTCTTAGAAAAGAAATACCACTGGGAAAAGATTGGCACAAAACTGGAAAAAATCAAAACTTGGTACCTGAATTTGATCCGCATGTAGATCCAGCATATTATGAAATTGTCGGACCAAGCAGAGGTGATGCATTAAAACAAATCGGAACTCTTGGCGGTGGAAATCATTTTATTGAAATACAAAAAGGTTCTGATGGATTCATTTGGTTAATGTTGCACTCTGGAAGCAGAAATGTTGGTAAAAGAACAGCCGATCACTATAATGCTTTAGCAATTTCATTAAATGAAAAATGGCACTCTGGAATTCCAAAACATTGGGAACTTGCATATTTGCCAATAGATTCTAAAGAAGGTCAAGCATATTTAGCAGAAATGAACTGGTGTGTTAAATTTGCATTAGCAAATAGAAAACAAATGATGACAGTTTTTAAAGAAGCAACTAATGCAGTCTGTGGAAATTCTACATCATTTGATAAAATGATTAATATCGCACACAACTATGCACAACTTGAAAATCACTTTGGCCAAAATGTTTGGATTCATCGAAAAGGTGCTACATTGGCTTCTACAGACACAATCGGGATTATCCCAGGTTCTCTTGGTTCCCCTTCATATATAGTCAATGGCTTAGGAAATCGAGAATCATTTAATTCGTGTTCTCATGGTGCTGGCAGAAAGATGGGAAGAGAAGTAGCTAAAAGAACATTAAATTTAGAAGAAGAGATAGAAAAATTAAATTCACAAGGAATTGTGCATGGATTACGTCATCAAAATGATTTAGATGAATCTGTTGGTTCATACAAAAATATAGATGAAGTTATGAAAAATCAATCAGATTTAGTATCTATTTTAGTAAAATTACAACCATTGGCATCAATAAAAGGTTAACATATGGGAATAATTTATATTGCAATAAATAAAATAAATCAAAAAACATATGTTGGTCAAACTCAAAAAACACTTCATTCACGTATTTCTGGACATACTGCTCGAGTTAAATTGAATTCTAAATATCATTTTCATAATGCTATACGAAAATAAGGAAAAGTTTTATCTGAAATAACAAAATTAAAGATTAGTGAAACAAAACAAAAAAATAGATTAAAAATTTAATCATGAATGATGTTGAAAAATTTTTAGATGAAAGTAATAAAATAGAAAGTGTTTATTCTCAAGAAGCATATGAAGATGCTTTACTTGCGTGGAAAAACGCACTAGAATACAGTGAAATTTCAGAAGACATGATTTTGAGCATTCATTATTTTCTAATGAAGAATCTCAATGAAAGAATAGCAGGAAGATTTAGAAACTGTGATGTCTGGGTAGGTCATAAACAATGTCCAAATCCGATTTTGATTCCAGATCTTTTAGAAAACTGGTTAATGAAATACAGAGATGTGAAAACTGAAAAAGAAATAATGGATGCTCACATTGCATTTGAAGGAATTTATCCTTTTGAAGACGGTAATGGGAGGACTGGAAGAATCATTTTAAATTGGCAACGAGCAAAAAATAATTTACCCATTCTTATTATTCACGCAGATTGGCATGATGAAGAGGGGGAACAACGAAAATATTATAATTTATTTAATTAGCACTTTATGCAATCAATCAAGGGAGGGGGCTACACATGTGAAGATTGCAAGAAGACAGTATCAGTTATATATTATGACCCACAGATAAAAAGAGAACTTTGTGAAAAATGTCGAGATAAAGCAAAAAATTCAAATGACGAGGAAAACTAAAAAAATTGAAAGAATAGATGGTTGGTATACTGATAAGAATGGTGCAAGAATTAATGTTTATAGAAGTATTAAAAAAATAAAAAAGAAGAAAAAAGTATGAAACAAATTTTAATCATTCCGACTCATTCTTTTGTAGACGTTATAACAAACTCATCAACTGAGCTTTTTGTGACATCCACTGACAAGACAGTAGAAGCAGTAAAAGAGATCTTAAAAGAAAAATATGACCTTGCTAGAAATCTCCATTTTAATCCAGATGCTGAGTATCAAACATTTGAAGTAGGAGATGTTTTTGATATTTTATCTGTTAGAAAAGCAACACAAAAAGACATTAAATATCTTAAAGAAAGTTGGGAACTTGACATAAAAAAAGATACTATTTTAATAGAGGGAACCTCTGATAATAGTATTCCTTATGAATTCTTTGACATTGTAGAAAATATCTTTCATGCAGAAAGACATCATCTTGGATAAATATGAAAATAACAATACACCCACATTCAACAATAGACATCATCACAAATTCTTCTACAGAAATATTTTCTTTTAATAATGAAAAGACAGAAAGTGAGATTAAAGAAATTATTAAAGAGCAATGGAATATTTTTTGTGAAATAAATAGAAAAAATTTATCTTCTGAAGAACTAGATATCGATATTGTGTCAACTATAAATATCAATAAAAACGGTACCTGTATAATAGTTTCATGTTATGATTGTGATGTTCCAGTTGCTTTTGGAAATATAGTCGAATCATTATTTAATGCATATAGAAGTCATAGTTAAAAAATATGAAAACAATAAAAATAAATATTCATTCATTCGTAGACGTTATTACAAATTCATCTACTATGATATATGTATCATGTAATTCAGGCACTCTAAAAACAATAAAAGAGTTAATGAGTTTAATAATAAAAGAAGTAGACATTGATTTAACTGCTGATGATTTATTTGAATTTAAAATCAAAAGACTTTGTACTCATAAGGAAACTGAAGAAGAAAAAGAATTCGAGTTAACATATGATAAAAATGGTAATGCTAACTTTGAAGAAAGTTTTGATGAAGAAAAGTGGGACACTTCTTCTTATAATGGTTATAATCAAGATTCATTATATATCACATCAAAAAATAACAAAGCTCTTAAAATAGATTTAGCAGACAAAATACAAGAAATATTTACTATTGATGGTTCATATGATGGATAAAATAAAAACAAGAACATTCGAAGAAAGTAATTATCATGCAGTTAATTTTAATGGCAAGACTCTTAGATTTGCAATAGATCCCTTAAAAGAAATATCTGAATTGAAATATCCAGAATTTTATGATATTAAAATAACAGACAAGTGCTCTGGAAATTGTTCATATTGTTATCAAGACTCTAAGAAGACTAGCAAACACTACAAAGACATTGTTAAAAAGACTCATAATTTCTTTGCAAAAATGTCTACTAATGAAAGACCCTTTCAGGTAGCACTTGGCGGTGGCAACCCAAATGAACATCCAGATTTTATAAAACTCCTACGAGAGTTAAAAAATCTTGGAATAATGCCAAACTATACAACAAATGGAATGGGACTCACTGAGGACATTCTGAGGGCAACAAAGCACTATTGTGGGGGTGTAGCAGTATCTTGTCATGAACATTTAGAGAATACTTGGAGATCTGCAGTAAGAGAACTCTATGATTATGGTATAAAAACAAATCTACATAT
>JBAZVA010000106.1:0-3861 GCA_041661165.1 Candidatus Woesearchaeota archaeon
AAGATTGCTGCGGCAAATCGTGGTTCGTTCGGCGTGTTCAAGGAACTCAATGCTGAAACATTGAAAGATGTTCAGAACGTTCCTTTCGAGTTCGACATCAACTCCCTTTCTTGGAATGTGAGCAACGGTATTCTTCGTGTGTCCATTCCTCGCAAGGCCGAGTTTGTTGGCAAGACGGTTGTTGCTGACACAAGCGCCGAGATTTTTGGTGAAGTTCTCCCAGAGAACTCTGTCACTGCTACTAAGTAGTTGACAATGGCGGGAATGAGATAAGTCTCGCCGTATTGGGTAAGGCCGCAACGGATAAGCGGTAAGGATATAAATTTCTGTGAAACGTGTTGTTCTTAATTTATTAGAGATTTGGGTTCGATTTGCAGTTCCAAGGAGTTGCATAAGTAATACCTCTCTATGGTTTGGAGTATATGATAATTATTTAATAATCTATTCGCTACTTCCCATAACTCTATTTCACAAAGCGGTTCAATTCCGCAACCCAAAAAAAGTTTAAGAAAAGTAATGACAGAACGGATTGTTGTAGCGTGCGAACGTGCGAACTAGGTATCAAGTGAAATGTTAACGAGTTGCAAATTAATCATTAAGGCAAAAATCTATTAGATCTAGCATGAGAAGAAATGCCGGTGTTAGAAAGTAACTCCATTTGAAAATCGCAGATTTGGTTCAATTCCAAGAACTTTTTAAAAAACTATTTTATTAAGGAGAAAAAAATGAGTGATATTCAAGAAAATGCTTTTTTTGATAGCAACGAAAATTTAGTTGATAGATTTGATGAAGATGTCGAAGAAATGGACGAGGAAGAAATCGAAAACGAAGAAGAAAACGATCTTGAAGAAAACTCATTTTCTTTAATAGATTTTAATGAAGATTATGATTATGATGAAAATGATTCTTGTTTTTTCGAAGATGAGGAAATTTTGTCAATCGTTCGCCATGGAATTATTTGGAATATTATTGGTTTCACTAAAAATAAACTTTATATTTTACAAGACCCACAATCAAATTGGATTATTTTCGTTAATGACTATGACATTGATGATAATCAAACCGAAAAATCGAAAAAAGAAGAACATTCTGATGGACTTTTTGAACTTTAAGTAATAAATAAATTAACTAAGTAATGGCAGAACGGATTGTTGCACTATGAGAATAGGTAATTTTAGGTATCACTAGAGAACGGAAGCACTCATTGTATTTGAACTTTGAATGTTAGATAAAATTTATTTTTATTTGATGTGATAATAGTAAAAGAAAAGTCATCACCAACCCTCTAGCCGGTGATAAATTACGGACTTGATTCAATTTCAAGAACTTAGTTAATTTTTTAAAAGGAAAAATAATGACAGAAGAAGAAATAATGAGAACAAACTCAAAAACAATATTTAAATTTACAAAAAGCATGAGTGGTTTAATTTTAGTTAATTTAAAAGCAAATATTGTTTGTGATTTACAAGGATCTCCTTTGAACGCAGATGTTGCTGGAGGTTCACATAATAGCAAAAGTTTTCTTTTTTACTTTGGAAATTTTCACAACAAAGAAGATTTTAAAGACCAACAAGGGTGTAGTAAATACTTACACGATGGTGGAAATACTGCTGAAGGTCTTTATAATAACCAAAATTATAAAAAATATTTTATGTTGTGGATTGAATGTGATATAGTAAAATTATATTCAAATCAAATATTTCTTTTCGAGGATGATTAGCCCATTTATTTGGGCGTTTTTTATTTAGGAGTGATGATGAAAAATTGTGAAATATGCCGAAGAGAAGGTGATGATAAATATTTTGAAATACATCACTTATCTCCAGGAGATAAAAAAAGTAAATTATCTACATTATGTCAAAGTTGCGGGGACATCGTTCATAAATTATTTACTAATAACAAATTAAGAACAAAATTAAACACAATTGAAAAATTGCTCTTGGAAGGGAAGATTCAAACTTGGATTAAGTTCATTTTTGATAAACCTCTTGATAAAAAAATCCCAATGGCAAAAAAGAAAAGAAAAAAATGACAAATAAACAATTTTCCAATTTAATTAACGGTCAAAGAAGATATTTAAATGATTTAGACAAGAAACAATATTTAAAAGCAATAGAAGATGGGGAAGCAAAAATTGCTTTTGTTAAAGATTATCATTGCAAATTATATGGGATTGGCATAATTTCAATAAAAGAAAATATGAAAAAAAAATTTTTTATGGATTATATAGATATTTATTATAGTTTTAAATTTTCAAGATTATGTAAGTATAACAAAAACGAATTAAACTCAGTCATTGAAATAGAAAATACTTCCACGACTTGGATATTACAAAATGTATAATTAAGTAAAGGAAAACAAAATGGATGAAATATCTACTGAAACAGATATATTTGGAACTAAACGTTGGTATTTGAATGATGAACTTCATCGAGTTGATGGACCAGCTATTGAATGTGCTAATGGGACTAAATATTGGTATTTGAATGGCAAACTCCATCGAATTGATGGACCAGCTATTGAATGTGCTGATGGAACTAAATTTTGGTATTTGAACGGCAAACATCATAGAGTTGATGGACCAGCTATTGAATGTGCTGATGGAACTAAATCTTGGTATTTGAATAGCATTGAAATATTAGAAAAAGATTTTGTAATTAAAACAAAAGATCCAATTCTTGACGCAATCAATCTTTTGAAAAGCAATGGATATAAAGTTTTTAAAGAAAAAGTCGAACTTGAAGAAGTTTAACTATTGACAAAAAAAAGTTTTTAGAGTATAATTAAACAAAGAGGTAAAAATGCGACTTAGTGATACAGAAAAATATTTACACATATTAATCAAACCAGGAAAACCTCAAATAAAAGTTCCCTTTATACAAGCAGCACCAGGAGTTGGTAAATCAACTGTTGTTAAAGTTTTTGCCGACAAACATGATTTTGAAGTTATAGATTTTAGAATAGGATTTCACGATGCTACTGACTTTAAAATGCCTCATGTTTATCGAGAAGAGGGTTCTTATACTTTTCTTACTCCTGATATTCTTCCTTTTGAGGGTTCTCCTATTTATGATAAAAACTTTAATGGTGGGAAAGAAACAAAAGGTATATTGTTTTTTGACGAAGCAAATCAAGCACGACCAGATGTTTTAATGGCAGTATTTCAAATTATTCATGATAAAATGATTGGACACAAAAAACTATTACCAAATTGGTATATAATTGCCGCAGGAAATATTGGAATAGAAGATGGAACTGACGTGGTTGAATTTTCATCTGCTTTAAAAGACAGGTTTGTTTTTCTTAAAACAGAAATTCATGAACTTTATGATGATTGGATGGATTATGCAAAAGAAAAATCTATTCATCCTCTTGTTATTAATTTTATAAGAAATAAACCTTCTGCTCTTTATTATGGTTTGGGAGGAGAAAAAGAAAAAAAACAAGATGGATTTTTTGTCACCCCTCGTAGATGGGAAGATTATTCAAACGTTCTCAAAGAAAATAGTGAAATGAATTTAATAGAGTTAATTGAATTAACTGCTCCTCCGTTTCTTTTTGGGTTATTTATGGAATTTCGTGGTTTTTGTATAGAACAAAAAAGAGTTAGCATAGAAGATATTTTGATTGATTTTGATGAAAATAAAGAAAAGATTTCCTCTTTAAAAAGAGATGAAGTGTTTTCAATTCTTGATGATATAATTTCTTTTATTCAAAACAAAGAACAAAATAAAAATATGTTTGAAAACTTTTATAAATTTGTAAAAAGCATTTTAAGTGAAGATATATATTTTACATTGATGTCAAAAATTGGCAGAAAAAGCAAGGATGATAAGAAATTAGAAAATTTTATAAATAATT
>JBAZVA010000107.1:0-3860 GCA_041661165.1 Candidatus Woesearchaeota archaeon
ACGCAACATTATCTTGTGATCAAGTGTACATTTTATAGTACTTCCGTCATCTAATACTATTTGTAAAATTTCAGCATTTTCTCTAGTTTTCCAAACTTTTGAACAATTTCCTATTTGTACTTTATTATTTTTTATCGTATAAACAGGGCCCGAATAATTTTCTTCTGCTAATTGCTTTATAGAAACTGCGTTACGTCCATCGGCAACAGCTACAAGAGTATCACCTGTAAAACACGGATTATAAAGTGTTTTTTCATCATTTGCAAATACAAAACCAGGTTCACCAAATAATTGTGTCTTTTTAATTATATCAACAAATTGTTTATATGTTACTTTGTTTCTTAATAAAATAACACTATTATTACTTCTTGCACGATGTGGAAATATATGATTCCATGAAATCTTTTGTTCTTTTACAAGTAATTCGTTGTATTCCCAATCGGACAATTCAACTTCAAATTTTTCTTTATAATTATAGATTCCGTCTTTAACTATTACTGCACCTTCGTACTTACCAGTCTTATCATTTTTCTCAAATCTAAATTTTCTGGTTACTTCAAAGTATGTTTTAGCATTAATCATGCCTGTATCTTCAGGCTGAAATATAATTGATGTTGCTGATCTTCGAATACCGCCGCTTAATACAGCATCAGAGCAGTGCATTAATATATCATATGCATGGACTGTCCCTAAAGTTGTTTCGTGTCTTTCTTCAATTATATGATCTAAAATCTTTTTTATTTGTTTATGGGCTAATTTTAATCCCTTATATCCTGGAGCTTTTCCTCCTCCAGTTTTTAAAGGAGTGCCCTTTTTTCTTATTTTAGAATAATCAAATACAATTTTACGACCTGTATATGCGTTATTTTTAAGGTAGCAGTTTAAAAGTGCTTCAATAGAATCGGCCCATCCCTCGATCGTATCTTCGACTGTATAGCTTAAAACTGATCCAGTTTTGTCTTCTGGACCTACTAATCGTGGGAGACGATTTAAGAAATATTCTGATAATCCTATTCCTACTCCACAGCCGCATAACAACAAATAAAATATTTCTGAAAAAGAACGATTTGAATCAACATGTCGAACAGCACAATTAAAAATTCTTGCATTATGTGCTTCAATCGCAATGCCACCAAATTGTAAAGAGCGCATTGAAGGAGAAAGCCTTTTTTCTTTAATTAATGAAAAAGCCCATTTTATTTCATCTAAATGTACTTTATCTAAATAACTAAATTTCTTTAAATGCATTTTTTCTAAACGCTCAACAGATTCGATCCATGTTTCACGTCTTTTTAATTTTTCAATATAACGTGCATATTTCCCTGTAAAAGCAAAATTTGAAAGTTCTTCTAAATAAAATTTTGATTTATCACTCATTTTTTTAATTCACATACTATAAATTTATCACTCAAATATTTTTCTAAAATAGGACGTACTTCTTTTTTAGTCCTACCGCCAGCACCACAGCCAGGCCAAACCATATAAATATTATCGGTATAACCTCTTATTTCTAAAATTTTTTGTGCTTCAGACAATATAGCTATCGATGTTTCTAACAAATGCAGATCTGCTTTTTCCTTCCAATCATTTTTAACTGGAAGAGTTATTATCTGTTCATCTAAAAATAGAAATGGTAGATTACCCTTTTGTTTAATCTTTTCTGCAAGTTTTGAAGGAATGTTTGGAAATTTAGTTGCAGCTTCAAGTGCAACGCCTACTCCCATAACAGCCTTATTATTGCGATCTATAATACCATTGGTTGTTATAATAACCCATTTACCTTGAGAATGAAAATCCCAAATATTTCCTTTAATAATCTTCATTGTAATATAAAGTCTTTATTTAAATTATTTAAAAATAAGCTAGTATTTATTTGAATTTCTTCTTCTGTTATTGTATGTTTTGCAGTTATTTTTTGTAAATTTATATCTGTAATTTTAAAAGACATCTTTAAAGCTTTATACAAAAAAATCTGCCCTACTTGTAAATTTGTCATCGTAATATTTCCTTAATTTTAGTTTCTGATACGCTTGCTACCTCGAACTCAAATGTTACATCTTTAAAAAATACGTTAATTTTTGCTTCAACATCAGTAACTGATACTGCTTCTACTAAATAGGTTTCTTTTATAGATTTAGTTTTTGGACCCTCTTTAGTATCAACTACTTCATTAATTTTTACTGTTGCTTGATAAAATTTCATTACTTTGTCCCTTCTTTTAATTTATTATAAAATGCTTGTTTATCGTCTCGTGTACATTCTTCTTCCAATTTAACTAAAATTAATCTGATATTGTATGCAGCTTCTGGTTTGCCGTTTATGCTTAATTTTGCACATTGTGCATCAATTTTGTGTAAAGCTTTTATAATTTCTTTTTCATTATTTTTCATATCGTTCTAATATCTTTTCAATTATAGGATTTCTAACTATATCAGATTTATCAAATTCAAATATAGCTAAATTTTTTATATTTTTAAATCTATTCATTGAATCATATAAAGCTGTATCATTTCGATTTTTAAATCTATCTGACTGATCTAAATCGCCATTTAGAATAAATTTAGAATTTTCTCCAATACGTGTTAAGAGCGTTTTTAATTGTCTAATAGACATATTTTGACATTCTTCGCATATTACAATTGAATTATCTATATTCATTCCACGAAGATATGCTAAAGCTAATACTCTAATATATCCACGTTCTACAAGCTTTTCTACTTTTCTTTTTCCTAAGGCTTTTTCAAACAAATAAAATGTTGAAAATGTATAGGGCTCTAATTTTTCCTCAACAGATCCTGGAAGGGCTCCAAGGTGTTCGTCTGCTTCTACGACGGGCTTTATAATTATGATTTGTTTATATTTTTTATCTCTATCAAATAATAAATCGATAGCTTTTAAAACTGATAAATAACTTTTTCCAACGCCAGCTGATCCAGCGCATATTACTATTTCATTTTCATTAATACAATTCCAAAGTTTTCCTTGATTTTCATTTTTAAATTCTATTTTCGGCTTTTTAGTAAATATGTTATTTTCGTTGTCTTCTAAATTGTTGTTTAAGCTTTCCTTTTGTCTAGCATTAGCTTTCTTACTCAATTTGTTTCTCCAATAAGTCTTTAACGATTGTCGCCCGATCCTTTAATTGTGTTATTAACAAGACGTGCGGTTAATTTGGTTGTATTACTAATAATAACCTCTGATGATTTTATATTTAATTCATCAGCTAATCGTGCCAAATACCAATATACATCTCCAAGTTCAGATGCTATATCTTTTCTTGTTTGATCTGTGATAACACCATTATTATCTCGTATAATCTTTTTTACTTTATTAGCCACCTCTCCAGCTTCACCTGCTAAACCAAGCGTAACATAAGATAAAGCTTGTTCTTTAGGATACACAGCTGTAGTTTTTGTAAATTCTTGATATTGATCTATGTTCATTTTTTATCTTTCGGAGGTTGTGTATTATAAATATCCGACGATTTTATGTTATTCAGGTCTTCTTTCATTCCCGAAACATGATCTCGAATATTCGATGTTGTATTATGATACTTAATTGGAGACCATCCTTCACCTTTAAAATTCGCCGGTGCCGATGGTGGTGAAAATAATTTTTCTACTTCTAAACTACCACAAGAACATTTTATTTCTGGAGTTCCTTGTACGAATTCTTCAAAAACTTTTCCACAATTATTACATTTATAATCAAATACTGGCATTATAATAGCTCACTTAATTTTTGTTGTGCTTGTTTTAATATTTCGATATCTTTTTTGTATGCATTGTCTGTTTGAAAAAATTTGTATGCTCTTTTCTCATCTAAATCTGATATTTTCGTTGAATAAAGACCATTGCTTC
>JBAZVA010000108.1:0-3836 GCA_041661165.1 Candidatus Woesearchaeota archaeon
GCGCTGCACCACATACCCGGCCAATAATTCAGCAAAACAAAGGAGCGGCCCGCCCTTACTTGCCACAAGCACTTATGCCGCGCCTTTCTCGAAGCCACCAACTACAAACTTGCCGATGCCAATACCCTTGACCACCAACCCGTACTGCTCGAAGCCAATGAACAAAAACCAAAGAAAAACAAGTACACACAACGCCTTAATTAAGCTGCCGCCGCCACTGGACTAGATTCAAAGAAAGCTGCTCCCGGCGGTCAGCTTGAATTTTTTGTTAGCAAATTTTTCATTTTATTAATTATTTAATGGATAACTGTTATAATATTAATTATTTTTTTGAAAAAATATGGAAAATCATAGAGATAAACATCCCCAGAAAAATGTAGCCGAGAATTGCTTCTGTCGCGCAAAACATTCTAGCATTAAAATCGACGGGTATTATGTCACCATAAGTCAAAGTGACAAGAGTCGTACAACTGAAATAATAAGGAGCAGGTGTTTTTCCTGTCCAATTAATTTCTGGTGACAAAGCAAAAAGAAACTTTTGAATAAATGGATTAGAAATAAATTTTGGTATTGGATAAGAAGCATACAAAAAACCAAATCCTAGCCATATTGTAATAATCCATAATGATAGTCTTGAGAAACTTCTCCCATGATTAGTAAATAAATAAAACAACCAGCTAAAAATTTTGCTATCTTTTTCAAGATCAGATAACTTATATTCCTCATTTAAAAATTTTAAAAACTCGCCATCACATTTATTTTCATTTATTTTTGAAATATCGTGTTTAAATTTTCTTATTACAGTGCTTTGTTTGTATCCAATAATCCTAAAAACAAACCCAAGTGAAGATTCAGACGATATTTTTATTTGTCTCAATTCGCAGTTAAGTAAAGAAGCAAATGAAATATTTGAAAAACTAAAATCAATTATACTCATTATTGCATTATTAAAATTTACATCTTCAATTATACTTCCAGCATATGAGGTGTTGTTTATTTTACAATTATTGAAGTTAATATTTGAAAGTTTAGCATTTTCAAATGAGGTTCCATTTAAAATACAGGAAGTAAAATCAATATTGTCAATTATAGAATAATCAAAATTTATTCCTGAAAGAATTGTTTTTGGCTTTATATCAATATTAGAAATTTTAACTCCCCTTAAATCCATTGGGGCATATGATTTACCTTTCTTATTTGCAAGTAAATCATTGACATACAGCAAGTCGTCGAATTCATGAATAGTAGGATGGCATTTTAAATAAACTGTCCAATCCTCACCATTTTGCAGGGCTTCTACGATTAGTTGCAACCTTGCTGGCTTATCTTCCCATCTTTGCCTGAGTAAAATCTTTTTTTTATTAAGCATTATTCGTTGAATGATTTTCGTGAAATTTAATAGATATCGCTTGTAATATTTCAATGATCTGACTGTCGAATTCTCCTGGCGGGAATATATAATTAGCTCCTTCTGCGATACACAAAGAACATATATCAGGTTCATCTGCCCTGGCAGTTCTCATTATAATCACGACATCTTTGTCTTGTTTTGGATACAATCCACTTCGTATCCGTTGAAGCATCTCTATTCCAAGAAAATCAGACAGTATTTTTTCACCATTTTCTATGCTTGAAATTTTAGTATCTGCACCCATAATATCAAGAATTATAGCTCTGAAATTGCCAAGTTTTAATTCTTTTTCAAAAGCATAAAAATTGTGCGCAGACTTTATTGATATGTCAGGCATTTCAAGTAGAATTTCATTCTCAAATAGTATATAGCCGTTTAATGAAAAAGCATCATCGAAAATTAAAATCCTCATATGTTTCACCTATGGTATAATTAATTATTACTAGATAATTCTTTTTGATCTATAGGCAATTTTAATGTAACGGTTGTGATAAAGTTATGCCCTTCAAAAGATTTCTTTTTCTTAACAATCCTTGCTTGTCTACTGGTTAAAGAAATTGATCCTTTTGGGATAAAAATATCCATGTACCGCTTACATATATTTAAGCCATATCCTGATCCTTCACGTCTTTTGCTTTCGCTCTTAAATCTTGATTGATAATAACGATCAAACACTATCTTGAATTCATCTCTTGCTACACCAACTCCTAAATTAGAAAATATTAATACATAAAAACCATCAATTATTTCTATAGAAATATCAATATAAGTTCCATCATATGAAAATTTACTAGCATTATCAATTAGATTAAGAAACATTAATTCAAAAAGGCTAGCATGGCCAATATAATGTAAATGATCCATGCTAGAGTTAAAATTTATTTTCTTATCATGCTTTTGGAATTCATGATAATAATTAGAAGAAACATCTTTAATTAGTTTTATTAAATCGATTTCTTGTAGGTGACTAATTATACTAGAGTCGTCGCCTAATGATGTGTATTGGTATTTTCTGAATGATTTAAATGCATGAAAATTTCTCATAATAAGTTTTATTTTAAATAAACCACTATCTATACTTTTTGGTGCTATTTCCTTAATAATTTTTAGTGGTGCAGGATCAGTTTCATTGATAATTAATCCATGTTTTTGTATTGCGGCTAGACCTTTTTCTATATCCTCTATTGCTCTTCTAAGCATATGACCTGTATCAGCCATTAAATGATCAATTTCTATTGACGATAGAACATTATTTATTTGTTTAAATAATCTGTTTGTGCTTTCCTTTAATAACAATCTTTGGAATTCTGTTAAAAAAACATTGTCCTTAAAGGCGAAGCTAATGATTATCATTTTTCCGGCAAAAACTCTCTGAGCATATATGATTGCAGCGTTTGAAGTAAAAATTTTATTTATCTGATCATTAAGCCAAAACAGGTGCTCGTCTTTTGTAGGTAATATCAAGCCGGTATTCCTGGATGCTAATAACTGAAAATCATAACTTGAATTTAATTGTAAAGATTTTGGAAAAATGACATTAGTAGGTTTTTTTTGGCATAATTTCAAGTCTTGATAATTGTCTCTGTCGCTAAAAAATACAGCAGAAGAATTTAAATTTAGCTTGGTGATTATATGTTCCAAAGCACAACCTAATCTTTGCCACATATCGTTCTCTGATCTAATAATTTCATTAAAGCAGTTATCTATTTTTTCTAAAAATAAAACACCATCAAATAAATGATTTTGAGGATAATTGTATCTGTACAATCTCCTTAGTAACGGCAATAGCAAATGAATTCTTTTTGAAATTTCCTGTATTATTGTATCATCAATTATTTTGATATTGTCTAATGAATTTATTAAATTTTGTTTGAAATTTATTTTTTCAGTTGTTTTAATTTTATTTATATCTTTAGCGTAGTTGTCGCAAAAATCGTTGCAATTCTGCATTAATACTATATGACTGCTACTTTCTTTCAAAAATTTTCCTAGTATTAATGCACCAACAATTACACCTTCTACTTCAAGAGGATAAACCATTTTTGATATACCCATATGGCATACAAGCTCATCAGATTTGTTGCAACAACTTCCTGCACTCATTTCTTTCAAGAAAAAATGTATATTTTCTTTTTCAATCTCAACGCATTTTGAATATTTTTTGTCGACACTTTTTACCATAATCATGTACGAACAAAACTTAGAATATTTAGACAACGACTCTTTTGGCTCTATATATTGTAATTCTCCATACTCATCATAAATCCATAAGCTTGATGGCATTTCAAATTTTTCTATAATAAATCTTTGAAAATCTTTTAATACTTCCACAAGAAATACATGTAATAATTTTCTAAATGTATTGTCATATTTGTCGTACATTTCAACTCCATTATTTTACTTTGTATATATTGCAATTTTTAAG
>JBAZVA010000109.1:0-3830 GCA_041661165.1 Candidatus Woesearchaeota archaeon
AAGTAGTTGTCAACTTTAGTTTTGATAGAATCAATTTCTTTTTCAAGATTTTGTTTCTTTTGATGTAATGTAAAATACTTATCCATAAGATTTTTTATATTGGATTCATCTTTTTCTATTTGAGGTTTGGGTTGGTAGTTTTTGAATACTGGGCAGATATTTTTATAGCCACATCAATCGCAGAGGATAGTTGGTTTAGGACAAAAAGATTTTTCTTTTTCGATGTCTTTAATAGTTTTAAGAATTTTTAATTTGGTATCCTCTAATTTTTCTTCGGTTCTTTTGGTTTTTAAGATTTCACCAAATTTAAGAAAATACAAAGATAAATCAATATCTTTGATTGATATATTCGGTCATTTGTTTAAAAAGGCAAGGGCGTAGATAGAGAGTTGGCTATTTTGATCGACTTTGTTTTGGCTAGGTAGACGTTTACCAGTTTTGTAATCCATAATTTCATAGCGATCGTTTTGTTTTTGAATACGGTCAATAATACCAGAGATGATATGAATATGATCTTTATTAGTAGGATCTTGAATAGTAATTTCAAAGGGAGTTTCTATTCCTAGGATAGTAATATCTTTATGGCCATTCTTTTGATAAAAGTTTTTAAGCATCATAAGGCCTTCTTCAAAGTAGAAGTTATTGAGCGGTTTTTCTTTTTGAGTTTTGTTGTCAAAACATTTTATTTTAGATCAATGCTTTTCGTAGAAGGAAAGGAGATCCTTTAGAAGGATTTTTTTGTAGTTGTTTTCGAAAAATCATTGTAAGACATAATGCAAATAGGAACCAAACATAGATTCTTCTGATTTTGGTTCAGGAATTTTATCAATTTGATTTAGTTTGTATTTGTATGGACATTGTTTGAATGTTTCAATGGCTGAATGAGAAATTCGCATGGTTTCGGTTTAATTAGTTAAATAAAGTATATCAAAGATTTAAATAAAAATCAAAATAAAAGGGATGGAGCTTTAGAACTCACATCCCTTGGTATAGCTGTGTTTCTAGCTATGCCCAGTACGGTATATTGTGCGCGAGGACAAGATACCAGAAATCAGTTTGTGTTAAGTGTACTGACTATCACTAAATTTCGCCACTGCTCCATTTAGGTGATAAAACCTGCTCCTTCGTCTAGATGCGGAATCCGACCTTCTCCTTCATCTGAAAGAGACGCATTTTTTGGTCTTTTTCCACCACTTAAATCACGAAGCCATGACAGTGCTTTTTTCATACAGGTGCCTCCTTTCTTTGTATTTGTTATATATTATCATAAAAGAGAATAATAGTAAATCTTGCTAAAAGTAATATTTTATGATATAATGTTTTTAGAAGTTTTTAAGGGGGCTGATAATGAGAGATGTTCTTGTTATTTTATGGTTCTATTTCTGTAAAGATATTTTAGGTATTAAACCTAAGAAATCTATAGGGGCTATGTTAAATAAAGCCCAAAGCCGTGTTCGCAAATAAACACGGCTTTTGTATTTTTAAAAGAATTGTGATAATATTTTTAAAATTAAAACATTTAAAATGAAAAAAACAATTAAAAAAATAGCTTTTTATTATGATGATAAAAATAAAAAAGCTATGAAGGTTTTGGAAGAAATATATTTAATGATTCAAAAGGAATATCCTAATATGAAATTAGATGAGAATAATCCGGATGTTGTTTTTGTTTTGGGGGGTGATGGAACAATGATAAAAGCTATTAAGGATTTTCATTATTCTAATACTTTGTTTTTTGGATTTAATTTAGGAAATGTTGGTTTTTTGACTTCAGTAAGAGATAGCAAGAAATTTTTAGAAAAAATAAAATTGTTTTTGAAGGGTGAATATTTTATTAGCCATAGGAATTTAATAAAAGTGGAAGTGGAACGAAATGGTAAGGTTGTTTTTAAAGATGATGTTTTGAATGAAATTGCAATTCAAAATTTAATTGGTATGGTGAATTTAGATGTTAAAATTGATGATTTCCAATTTCAAAATATTTTTGGGACTGGTGTATTAGTGGCTACTCCTACTGGATCAACGGCATACAATCTATCGGCTCATGGGCCAGTAGTAATGCCAAATATTGAATGTTTGATTTTGACTGAATTAATGGACCATAATATACCAACTCCAAGTCTAGTAATATCGAAAGATAAGCAAATTAATATTGAAGTTGTTGGGTTTAGAAGAAAAGAATTGTTTCAAATCAAACAAAATCAAGAGATGGTTGGGAGTGATGTATTATTAATTAGCGATGGAATTAATTTGTTTTCTTTAGATAAGGGGGATAAGGTTGTAATTAAAAACAATGATAAGAAGATTAATTTAATTGAATTAGAAAAAAACTACTTTTTGAGTAGTTTGAAAGATAAATTCTATTACGGAGGGAAGAAATAAAATGATGGAGACTAGATGAGTCTCCCTTTTCGACGCTACGTTGTTTTTTTACTGTAAGGTACAAGGAGTTATTCGACCCCAATCATAGAGTTAAATAACTAAATTCTTCAATTCGACGCTTGTAACGTTCATTGCATTAGCGATAATTGCAATGGTTGTTACTTCTTCGTTAGAAACAGAATGGTTTCGTCTCATAAGCAATCCTCCGTGATTGAAATTCACATATAGGAATTATAACGACATAATTTTTTACAATGTACAAGTGCAAATTATAACATCATAATAAAAAACACATTTTCACCATACTGAGGCTAACCGTCTCTTGCTTCATATGGTGGCGGACGCTGCTACAAATTCCCTGGTCGCTGAATTTTCATTGATGATTGTTGATTCAATCATAAAGGTAGTCCTCCTCTTAACTTTCAATAGGTGAAAGCCGGTTACAATAATTATATCATATAAAATAAAAAAAGCAAATTGGAATTTTGAAATTTAAAAACATCAATAGGGCTTGATTTTTTTTAAAAAAGGTAGTAGGATATAGTTAATAAATTAAAATTGTTAATTGGTCGTTTGCTTAATAATTATTTAAAATATAAATATAATGAAAAAAAATAATTTAATGTTGATCGTTGCGTTAATTGTTTTAATTGCTATTGCAATGATATGGGTTTTGAAGAATAGTAATTCGAATATGACTACGCCACCAACTACTCCAAATCAAACATTTGAGAATTTGCCACAAGGAACCGATATGCCACTTGAAGGTTTGAATATTGCTCCGGAGACAATTCCAGCTAATTAATTTAAAAATTAAAACAATGCTCGAAAGGCGTTGTTTTTTTAATATTTTTCTGTTATGATTTAAGTAAGAAAAAAATTAAAACAATATCATGAATAGAAATGAAGCTTATGAAATTTTAAAACAAAATGTATTAGAAAACAATCTGATAAAGCATTGTTTATCAGTTGAGGTTGGGATGAGAAAACTCGCTGAATATTTTAAAGAAGATGTTGAAAAATGAGGTTTGGCTGGGCTTTTACATGATGTGGATTATGGGACAACGAAAGATAATCCAGAAAGACATGGATTAGATTCAATGGATATTTTGAAACAATACAATATTGATGAAGAAATCTTAGATGCAATTAAAGGCCATAATGAAATGCTAGGATTTGAAAGAATTTCTTTAATGGCCAAAGCTTTGTTTTGCGTGGATCAATTGTCAGGTTTGATTGTAGCTAGTACTTTGGTATTGCCTAGTAGAAAAATTAATGAATTAACAACCGAATCAGTATTAAAGAAATTCAAAGAAAAAAGTTTTGCTAAAGGAGCAAAAAGAGAAAATATTCTGTTATGCGAAACTGATTTGAAGATATTATTAGCTGATTTTGTGGAATTAGTATTAAAAGGAATGCAGGAAATCAGTAGTGATATTGGATTGTAA
>JBAZVA010000110.1:0-3262 GCA_041661165.1 Candidatus Woesearchaeota archaeon
GCGTTAGGATTTCCTTCGGAGCTAATACATCCACAAGATTTTGCTTGACCTGAGTTAAATGAATCTAATCTTGTTTCAAATTCGTTTCCACAGTCGCATAGACATAAAATTCTTCTTAATCTAGTGTTAACTTGATCAAGTCGATAGAAAGGTTCAATTTCCCTAATAATGGTAAGTCTGTTTTTTTTAGTTCCTGGAACAACAGGGATAGAACGTCTTAAACCTCTATCACATCCGCAAGAAACATTTGGATTATCTCTTAGTATAGATAAAGTAGTATTATATGTATTTCCACAATCACATAGACATTCAAATCGTCTAAAATTTCTACTTGTATATATTATTGATTCAATTTCTTTTATAATAGTAACTTTACCGAATCTGTCCCCATTATTTATAATTAGTTTTTTCATATGGTAAAATATAATTTAAGCAATCTTGTTAGAAGGGAAAAATTCATCTAACCATTTATTTATTCTTGAATTTTCATAGGCGGTTTTATTTCCTAATTTGAATTTCCATCTACTCTTGTATTTTAAAGCTTCTTGTTCACATTTATCTTTAGTCCAAATAGATTTATTTACTTTGTGTGATGGCATATGAGAAGTTATTTCAGTTAACCAACCATTATAATAAGCATAATAAAAAGCGGTACGGGAATTTTTTCTAAATTCTTCTTTATAATTATATTTTAGAGCCTCTTCTTTACAAGTGTTAAAATTTATTTTAGGATAGACTTTTCGTGAATCAATCATATGTGAACAGATTTCATCAATCCATCCATTTTGATTAGAATACACATATGCCATGTGTGATTTTTTATTAAAATCTTTTTTACATTTATATTTCATAGCTTCAACTCTACAATTTTCAATGTTTGAATAGAAATCCTTTAATATAACTTTCTTTTCCATATGTGAACAGATTTCATCAATCCAACCATTTTTTACACTAGCTTCAAATGCTCTATGCTTATATTTTTGAAAATCAGTTTTTGTTTTATATTTCAGAGCTTCAAGTCTGCAATTTTCTTTATTATTCCAATGTCCAGAATAATGAACATCAGGAATTAAATGTGAAGTTAAATCATTAAATATATTTTTTTCTTTTAGTTTACTTATTGCATGTGTTGGTAAAACTTTTGATAATTCAGAAAATTTAGTAATTTTACTTAGTTGTTCTTTACAATATTTTTCAGTATAAATTTCTCTCATTCCGCCTAATCCGCCAGCCTTTGCTTTGTTTAGAACAATCCATCCTTTTTGTCTATAATCTTCAATAAATTGATGTTCCAATTTTTGAGCTTCTTTAATTGGAACGGCATTATCTATTAAAGTTTTAAAAAGAAAATTAGAGCCTGTTGCGATATGATGTTTTTTTACGGGTTGATGTCTTTTAGTCTTATCTTCGCATAAATGGTCAGAATAACGTTTTTTAATATTATATGTTAATCCCACATATACGTGGTTATCTTCAAATTCAAAAGCATAAATAAATCTTTTAGCCAATGAAGTTAATGGTATCATATGTGATAATAACTCATCCCATTTGTTTGAAAGAATAATATGGTAAGCAGTGCTACCTTTCATTTCACTTCTTGATTTATATTTTAGTGCTTCTTTTTTACATTTTTCATATGTCCAGTATCCATTTGGTAATTTTGCCACAGTTAAATGAGAAACTAATTCATTCCACCCATTTTTTCGAATTGTATTAAGTACAGGACTATGATCTTTAGTAAATTGATTTAAAGTTGTATATTGTTTAGTTAACTCTAAACATTTATCATATGTCCAAT
Organism: Candidatus Woesearchaeota archaeon; assembly: GCA_041661165.1. Taxonomy (GTDB): domain Archaea; phylum Nanobdellota; class Nanobdellia; order Woesearchaeales; family JBAZVA01; genus JBAZVA01. The sequence continues at coordinate 1,799 of JBAZVA010000110.1, forward strand.
ATCCATTCGGTTTAAATATATATTCCATATGGGAACAAATTTCATCTAAGAATCCATTATTATAGGCACTATTATATGCCCTAGGCGAATATTTTACAAAATCTTTTCTTGTAGTATATTTTATAGCCTCATTAAGACACATTTCTTTTGTCCAATTAATATATAAGACATCCATATGTGAGCATATTTCATCTATCCATTTGTTTTTTAAACATGAATTATATGCCGAAGGACTTTTTTTTTGAAAATCAACTTTTCTTTGATATTTTAATGCTTCTTGTTGAATCATTTCTTTAGTCCAATATGTTAATACATATTCCATATGTGAACATATTTCATCTTCCCAACCATTATTTCTAGCAGCATTTCTGGCTGAACCTGAATTTTTTTGAAAATCAACTCTTGTCTTATACTTTAATGCTTCCTCATGACATCTTTCTTTAGTCCAATATCCTGAAGGTTTTTGTAAAGGCGTCATATGTTGTGAAAGAATGTCTATCCATTTTTTTTTCAATGCTCTTTGATAGTGTGATGGGTACTTATTTTGGAATTCCAATTTTGTTGTACATAATTCAGCAACATTTTTACAATCTTCAAATGTATATGATCCCACTCTTGTTATTGTTTCAGTTTTACGAAACATATGAGACAACATTTCATCTTCCCATTTATTTTTAATTATGATAGAATACGGATATTCTTGTTCTTTTCTAAATAAATGTAAATCTTTATATTTTAAAGATATTTCTTTACATTTTTCTTTAGTCCAATAATTTTTAGGTATTCCTTTTGTTGGAATATATGACATTACTTCATTATATGTTCCGTTTTTTAAAAGTATAGATTTCGCTCTACTATATTTTTCTGAAAATTCTGTTCTATTTGTACATGTTAGTGCTGCATTTATACAATTTTGTTTATTATTCCAATATCCATTAGGTTTTTTGGTTTTTAAATGATTTATCAATTCATGCCATCCATTTCGATAAATTGTTTTATAGTGTGATGGATATTTTTCTTTCAGCTCATTAATTGTTTTGCTTAAAATAGCCGATTCTTTACTATTCTCATATGTTATCATATATAAAATATACGAAAAAAACGGCAAAAAACAAAAAAAGAGGAACAATCTTTTGGAAAGTTCCTCTCGGCATGGATAATTAACATCCGGGATATTTTGGTATCTATTATCCGATTAGGAATAGGACATTAGCTTCCCGGATTGGCATAGTCCTCCAACTATTTTTAAGTTTCTTCGGTTACAATAATTTCCACGTCAGAAATTTTTTCTTTTCTTCTGATTGTGTCACCGCGTTTTTCGTCACCGACCAGTATAATAAAATTCCCTTGGTAATAGAAACCTTTAGGGAATATTTCTTCCCCGTTAACAACAGCTCTAAACCCATATTTCCTTTTGATATTTGATTTCATAATTATTTTATTTCGATTAATTCACCAATGGTT
>JBAZVA010000110.1:3272-3792 GCA_041661165.1 Candidatus Woesearchaeota archaeon
TAAAAGATATTGTGGTTTCAATTTTCTTCAAAGCATTTTCTCTTGATACGCCTCTTGAAGGGTATTTAGAAAAGTCGTATGCTTTAAAGACATATTCTTTTTCAGGAACATCTTCCATTGATATTAGTGAAAGGATTTTCAAATGATTTTCATTTTCAGTTGAAGCTATTACAACTTTATATTTTATTTTTGTTTTCATATGTTTTCTTTAGGTATAAAGACTAAGTTTCTGTTTTTGAATTTATCTTTTTTTTCTCTATGGTATCTACCCCAATCGATAGAGACGGGGCAATTTTTTCCGCCAGTTCGATAGATATTGAATTCGAACTCAGGATAGTTTTTATTATAGGTTTTTATTTTTTTCTTATAATAATTCATAGAGTCTGTCATTATCTTTCTTTTTTTGGATTCGTCCGTCATATAATAAAGGAGTTCCCATTCTTTTTCGACCCTAACACGTTTTTTATCGATATCCATTGAAAATGATTGTTCGACGATGCCGACGTATTCTCCGGTTGAT
>JBAZVA010000111.1:0-3764 GCA_041661165.1 Candidatus Woesearchaeota archaeon
CACCATACGCTTTTATGCTCATAATTTTGTTGTATAATAAATATAAATCTAGCCCAGATTTTACTGTGTTGAGATTGATAATCAAGTAGTTTTTTTTATACACAGTGCATATTGAATTTTATTATTCATTTTTCTTATGAAACCACAGAAGAATTATAAATACACAACACTCATCGCCGTGTTCTTCATAGCAATCCTCATGATCTCCAATATCACCTCGACCAAACTTTTGGATTTTGGACCATTCACATTTGACGGATGAAAACTGCTGTTTCCCCTCAGTTATATTTTTGGCGATGTGCTGACGGAAGTGTATGGATACAAACAAAGTAGAAAAATAATCTGGATGTGATTTGGCACACTGCTCCTCATGTCTATCATGATCATCGTCGTCGGTCTGCTTCCTGCTTCACCCGATCGGGTATTTCAAGCAGATTATCAAAACATCTTGGGATTCACTCCAAGGATCGTAGGAGCAAGTTTGATCGCCTATCTCGCGGGAGAATTTAGCAATTCATATATCCTCGCAAAGATAAAAATACGGATGAAAGGAAAACAGCTGCGAGTAAGAACCATAGGTTCTACGCTGGTTGGCGAAGGATTGGATACAATGATTTTTGTCGTGGTTGCATTTTACGGAGTGTTCCCCAACGACGTCCTTCGAACTATCATCATCTCAAATTATATTTTCAAAGTAGGCGTAGAAGTCCTTTTCACGCCACTTACATATCTTGTGACCAATGCATTGAAAAAAGCAGAACATGAAGATTTTTATGATTACAAAACAGACTTTGCGCTCGACCACCTAAAAAAATTTTTTTAGGATGGGAGAGCCATACCGGCGATATTTGAGACGCAATAAAACACAATAAGTGTTTTGTGAGGTCGAAATTATCCTTTAGGGTTTGAGAAACGAGAAGCACGAATCCGATATTTCGGAGGAAGTGATGATAGATTTCGAAATAGGAAAAATTAATAAGTCATCACCGACATACTACACCCACTCGTCGCTGTCGGCCATATGGCCGACAGCGACGAGTTGTCTGTCATATCCCTACTACCGAAATAAGAAAATAATAAAGAAAAATAAGAGGGGCTTCTTTCTTTTAATTTAGTTTATTTTTTTAGAAAATTTATTGCAACATTATTCAAAATGAAGAAATATCTTTTTTCAACTGGTCATAATTTTCAAATAATATGGAATTCATTCATATTTGCCTTGGAGGAAGAATGTCGTCATTTAATTTATCTCATATCATGATAGCCTCTTCAGGCTTACAATTGGTTGTATTTAACATTTTTTTGAAAAAAGAAATATCAGGCTTAATAACTCAAACATCAAACGAGAAAAGAGGATAATCAATATAATCCAAAATGCTGGTTTTTTTCTTTATTTGCTCTACAGCAAAAACACTACTGTTAGACAATAATCAAATTTTATATCAAAGTTTTTTTAATTGTTGAAGCATAGAAATAGTATGAGAATATTCTTTTGTTCTAGATTCTGCGTTATCTCTGATATTCATTAATAAATTAACATTATGTTCTGTAATCGGCAATCCCATATTTTTGCATAAATTTGCATATGCTTCATACTTATCAGTTCGTTTTTTAGTTTGAATAGAATTTTCAAATATTTTCACAAAATCTTTTGGAGAAACAGAAGATCAAGAATCTTTACACATTTGAGTATTAGAACACTTTTCCACATCTCTATATGCCAAAGTTTGCCATAAATCAAAGATAATTAATTTAATCATATTTTACTTAATCTTTTAAAAAATTTGTAAGTTATTTGGTATTCTTCAAACGCTAATTTCTTCTCCAAAATTATTTTGATTCTTTTTGTAAAATTGCATTAATTAATTTAGCCATTTCATAAATATATGAATGAGAATTTTCCAAATCTTTAAAAAGATCATCTCATCAATCCATCAGGACATTTATTAACTGATCATCTTCTATCTTTTCCATTTTTTCTTTCAAGAAAGAAATATGAGTATCTGGATCCATCAAGAAATTAATAAAATAATCTATTACTTTTTGTTGTTTTTCTAAAGGCAACATTTCAAATCTGACCACAAACATTGATTTAAATAAACTTTTTCTATTTTTTTTTGATCAGGCAAGTAATTCTATCATAACTTGCTCCAAACGAGAAAGTTTACCTTTTCTAAGAATATATTTCTCCTGTTTTTCTTTCATTTCACAAAACATTCCCCATACTTCTTTTTTATCTTCAATAGATAAATTTTCTAATTCTGCTTCAAGAGATAAATGAGAACCTCTTTTCAATAATATTCTATCAACTTTATCTATATTCAATATCCTTGATGTAGCTAATCATGAAAAAATAAGCATCATTTTTTGATAATCTTGTGGCCAATTTTCTTGAACTGTTGAAGAAATAGAAAAATCCCATCAATCTTCTCAGGCATAACTTATAACATCTAAAAAAAATGTTTTTTGTTCATCAGAAAGCGATTTCAAATTTTCGTAAAATTCATCTTTATATGCTTCCTGTTCTTGTCTTTCTTTACTGGACAATTTATTAAAACACCACTTCCCAAATTTCACAACACTAGAATCTTGTAAATTCTCTCAAATGTTTTTTGTTGAATCTTTTAAGCTATTAAAACCTGTCATTTTCATTTTTTTAAATGGTAAAAACATTAACACATTTAAGTATAATCGAAATGCAAAAAAAAGCAAATTTTCTACTTGATTTCTACAGAACTTTACTTTATCTTTATGTTAATTTAATTTAGAAAGAAAGAGAAAAAAGAAGCCCCTATTTTAAGGGTTTAAATTGAGGGATACGATTTCACAACACATCCAGTCTGAACATGCAAAAAACTGCGCACGTCAGACAAGGATGGAACGTTGTCTGTCATTTCTCTACTACCGAATATAAAGAAAAAATGGAGGAACTTCTTTTTTAATAATGTTGTAGATAGAAATGTTAAGCTGTTTCCATTTTGGAAAATACTCTTGAATAATCATAAAAAAACATTACATTACACACAAATAGCATTTATTGTGTAATACAAATTCACATGAAAGAGATAATTAAGAAAATCCTCATTGAATGGCAGGAATCAAAAATTCCTGAAATAGTAGAGAGAGACTATTCTTTTGATAAGGATTTCTCTCAGATTTTGGCTATAATCTGACCGAGAAGAGCAGGAAAAACGTTTTTTATGTATCAGATTATTTCTTGATTACTTAAAAAACATGCCAAGAACGATGTTCTCTTCGTTAATTTTGAAGATTACAGACTCATAGATCTTCAAACCAAAGACTTATGACTATTGATTGACGCACATTACGAATTGTATGGGAAAAAACCGACTTACTTATTTTTTGATGAAATACAAAATCTCAAAAATTATGGAAAAATTCTGAGAACATTCAAAGATGGTGGGTATAAAATAGTTGTATCTGGCAGTAGTTCGCAGCTTCTCTTGGAAGAGGTTTCGACAGAATTGAGATGAAGGTATCATCATCTGCTTGTATTACCATTTTCTTTTGAGGAAATAATCAAATATCATCATATCGAAACAAAGAACATTGAATATTCTATCAAAAAAGGAGACATCATGAATATCTTGCAGGACTACGTCGAATACTGATGATTCGGTGAATTACTAGCACAAGAAAAATCCGAAAAAACAAAAACAATAGAGAATTATTATAAAACGATTTTTTACAAAGATATTCTCGAAAGGTATTCAATAAAATCCAAATTCCTTTTTGAGTATTTC
>JBAZVA010000112.1:0-3737 GCA_041661165.1 Candidatus Woesearchaeota archaeon
AAAAAGCATTAGGGCTTCTAATGATGCATTAGCAAAATATAATTTGAAAATTACTGATTCGTTGCACTCTGTTGTTAGTAAATTAAAATTGGACGCAGCAAAACCACAAATATTGTTAGCCCCCTTAGAAAAGGGAAAACGTCCAGCATTTCTTACAAAGGACAATGATCAAAATAGGTTTAATATTCAGTTTATTTCTAAAGGTGGCACCAGCTATAATATAAGTCTTCATTGTTATTTGTTAAAAGAAATCGCTAATGATAATTACATAATATTGGGTTCCTCTCCTCTAACAACTGGAGATAGCTTTCTTACGGAAGATGTTACAAGAACTAAATATCTTGAGATTACGCCCAACATATTTGCTTACACTGAAGTTATAGTATTCATTACCGGATATTTTTCAAAAGATTACGAAGGGAGTATTCGTATACCATATAATGAAGCCTTCAAATTTAATTTTAAGGAAAATATTTATTTATTCGGTTGGGCAATGAATTATGAAAAATTAAAAAAGAAACTTAGTATTGAATAATAAACGGTATAACCTATCGCTTAACAGGGGCAGCGTTTTCATAGTAACATTTGTGTAATTATAAAATTGTGTATGCAAACTTAAGTTGCATTTAATGGTAGGTTGTTCTAACAAACATTATTTTAAATAAAAAGTGCAGTTAATTGGCATTGTTGTTCGGGGCTGCCGATTAGCAGAAACACAATTATATTTCAAGAGAAGAATATGATTAAAATCTCCTTTTTTTATCATTTGTTGATGATGGTTTTGTTTGCAATCGTGGTTACAATTAATATTCCTAATTTCAATAATATTTTTGAAATAAAGGAAGTAATCTCTACTGATTTTATTAATTCTACGTTTTCTATAATGCTAGGTTTTTATTTATCAGCATTACTTGGTATCGCAATTTATAATAATCAGAATCAAAAAAAAATCGTTGATGATCAAAATAAGATCATAGAATACTTGAATTATCTGGACGAAAATATAAATATTGTCACCCCGGATAAGTTAGAAGAAGGGATTAGTGTTGGCTACTTACATTATGATTACTTTGATAATTTGCAAAGTATTGGTACTGAAACACAAAACAAAAAATATTTCAAATTGATTGGTTATATAAAACAATTGAAAAATCTTTTTTATGAAATTCATAATGCAAATTTAATTGATCCCAAAAACAATCCAATTCGACCTGATCAAGCCAGTTTGGTTAATCAAATCATCAACTTGACTAAAAATGAAATTAAGGAAATAAAACAATCATATTACTCTAAGAATGCAGAATGAAATATAACCTCTTTAGTAAGTAAAGAGTCAAGAGAAAAATAAAATCTTCTGACAAATTTATTTTTTAAAATATTGTTTGAACAGATAAAATAAACAGACCGCTCCGATAGAGCTAAAATAATTGTTCTCTCTAAAATGCTACAAACAGAAAGCTCCTGCGGTGTAAAAAAGAAAATGACATCACGTCTATTTTGAAAAAATATTGTTCAATTTCGCAGGAACAAACTGTGCGTAGAAAAGAAATGATGAACATAACAATAACAATGTAACGGAACGGGGGGATAAATTTAAAAAGAGTTTCGGAAGAAATTATTTACCGTGGCAGAATTTATATTTTTTGCCGCTACCACAATTACAAAGATCATTTCTGCCTTGCGCTTTACCAACAACTACAGATTGATGACTTCGAATTTCGGTAACGAAATCCATACGCTGTATTGATGGCTTTCTGTAAGTCATAACTGTTTGTCCTTGGAAATTCGTTATTGCAAAATCTCCTTTTGAAATAACATCCATACCGATTAAAAACTCTGAAGTATCATCATCGGACAATTGGTCACATTCAGTAACCGGCAATGTAAAGACTACGTTTTGATTGTTAAGTACAATCTTTACTCCATAAACATTTACACCTTCTTTAACACCATGTACACCTTTGACCATAGTTTCAGAGATGGGTACAAGTCCAAGTTTGAGTGCTAATGATTTTGTAATTGCAGAATTAGTTGCGCCGGTATCCCAAATCCCAAGTGTTTGTTCTTTTACGGCTGTCTTTGTATTTTCAACAACGATTGGCGAAGTAATTACTCGAGCTATTCCAGAGGAACTTATTGTTAACGCGGAAACTTCAATTTGTTTGAGTTGCATCAGGCAAAGATTGCCCTGGTATGGAAGGTTTGAGTATAATTTTCCTCACCCGGTAAACATTCTTGGATTAAAAATGTACCCAATTCAAAATTCTTTTGAGAATGATCAAGAGCATTTTCAAAAGAATCATAGTCGCCAACGACTTTTTCCCCCTTGATTACAAGAAATTTGCCTTTGTATTTCTCCACCAATTCTTTTTGGTGAGAAAGATAAAATTTGAACTCTATGCTTAAATCACTTTTCATTGTCTGCTCAATTGTTACATTTATTATCGAAAAAGTTTCAAATAAATTGAGTTTTTACAGGAAGTTAGAAGATCAAAATTAATTAATAAATCTCCTGAATTTGTATTAGAAATATAGTAAACTTTTTTATTTAAAAGTCAAGAAAAAAAATCAACCCACCAACTCGCAACTTAGTAATAAAACCTTATTTATTTTCTTTTAGTCAAATTTTGCGGCATTTAATCAGCTAAAACGTAATTCTTTTTCTGCACAATTCCTGTTTAATACTTCCCTATAACCTTAAAAACTATTACCATATAGAACACACCGCACCGATGGAGCTAAAATAATTGTTCTTTCTAAAATGCTACAAACAGAAAGTTTTTACATCATTAGCAAAAATATTCTGCACAAAATTGTAAGAATATTTTCTTGAAATCAAATACCGAACATCGAACAAGGAATAACGAATGATGAAGTTTTGCCTTTCGATATTCTACATTCCTTGTTCATTATTCATTATTATTTTTTGGTTTGGCTTTGCCAGGTTATGGAGTAAGAGCAATATTATTTCTAGATGTTTTTTATTTTGCACTTAATTAAGTACGTTTGCACGTACAAATATTTAGGAGTAACTATGCACAACATACAAATAGATCAGGACATCCAGCCTCTTTCCGAATTTCGTTCAAAGGTTGCTTTTTATTTTGAAAACATCAAAAAGCACAAGAGACCCTTAATTATTACACAAAACGGAAAAGGAGCGGCTGTATTACTGAACGTTTCTACCTACCAAGCTATGGTTGATAAAATTGAAATGCTGGAGGATATAAAACTCGCAGAGGAACAAATAGGAGGCGGACAGGAGATAACCCATCACGCTGTAAAGCAAAATTTTGCTAAAAAGGGATAACGGTGAAAATATTTTGGTCACCATTGGCTGTTGAGAGACTTGAAGATATTTTTGAGTATATTTCAAAAGATAATAGAGCCGTAGCTCAAAAATTAGTAGATAGAATCATCAAGAAAGTCGATTCCTTATCCAAATTCCCTGAACGGGGAAGAAAAGTACCTGAAATAAATAGAGAAGAAATCCGGGAAGTGTTTGAAGGAGAATACCGGATTGTTTACCGCATTTCATCTAAAAAAGTATTTGTTTTGACAATAAGAAATTTCAAACAACTTCTGCCGGACAAAGATTTTGAGTGATGAAAACACTCAAATACACAGACTGCTCCGATGGAGCTATAATGTATTGGGGAAATATCTGTACTACAAACATACCGCTCCTACGGAGCTAAACAACATTAAATGTCTTTTGATTATTGTTCACTAATTAG
>JBAZVA010000113.1:0-3706 GCA_041661165.1 Candidatus Woesearchaeota archaeon
GGGGGGGGGGGTGAGGAATTAATCCGTATTCGTTAATTTAAAAATAAACATACCACAACCAACGGACACGAGCAACAATAAACAACGTTTACGTTGTACGAATAGCTAAAATACTCTTTCATATTAGTAGAAAAGAATAAAAACACTAAATAATACAATTAACTAATGAAATGGAAAGATATTGAATATTATATTAATTGCCTTGTTTTTATAATCATAATAATTATTGCAGGTTTAATTACTAATCAATTAAAAGAACAATATCCTTCATTAATAATTGACTATGACAGCATATTAGCTAATCAAATTGATTCTTACGAGACAGGTCAATATTCATTAGAAAATAATTCCTTTCTTCGTGAACATACTTACATAAAAGGAGACATTAGCTGTATTGGCGATGTTATGACTTTGTATCCTGATGAAACTAGAATTAATGAAGGAGATTTGATGATTGTCAAGACTTCTTTTAAGGTTGATAAGGGACTAATGTCTTATTCTGTTGGAATGAGACCTAACGAATTAGTAAATGTAATACCAAATCCAAAGGGTACAACTGTTGGTTTTGTATATTATAAAAAGGGAAAAAATATTTTGTATATTGAAGAATGTTCTAATTTTTCATATTCTTCTGAAGTTTCATTTACCCCTTATTTTCAAATAGAGCGTCCTTCTTTTGTTGATAGTAAACTTGGTTTTCTTACTATTTTATTCGGCAGTATTTTATTACTAGTTGAAATGTATAAAATCATCATGTATTTTACTTTTGGTAAAAAGATATTTTAAGGATAGAGAGATTTCAAATTTTACATAACTCGATTCCATGTTAAGTTCAGAAAAGTAATTTTAGTGACTTCTCATATGTCGGATTTGCCAAACAATATATATCTAAAATGACATCAAAGCGAGAAACTACGTATTAGTTCTTTGTTCTAAGTGTCTAACATATCCCAATCTTCTTTAAGAATCCAACGTAATGCAGAAAGTTTTCCATTTAACATCCCCCAGTCAAAATCACTCCAAGGACCTAATTCTTTTTTACCATATTTCTTTAAGATTCTTTTTTCCGCCATAAGAGCCCCTTTCCATATTTCCGGGTCAATTTTAGTTTTGCCCATCATCACCATATTTTTTAATACCTGATGTCTGTCAAACCAAACTTTCTCAAATAGAATTTCTAACGTATCTAATATTTCTTTTTCACTTCTAAATATAGTCTTATGTTTTTTAGAATTTTTTTTAAGTTTTTCTTTTATTTTACTGAATGCTACAATTTCTTGAACATCTTTAGAAATCTGATTAATTCTTGAATGAATACTTGAAATTTTTTTATCTCTTTTAGATTGTTCTATTTGTCTCTCAGTTTCTTCTATTGCATTTACTGTAGTTTCTAACAAAGGAATTCTTTTAGCAATATCTTTAGGTATTTGTTTGACAAGATTTTTATTAAACAATTCTATATTCTTTTCTATTTTCATATTTTTCCCTTAATATATGAACAAATCTCTTCTGTATAAATATTTCGGTTTTAAAAAATATATTATAACCATCTATTATTAATAAAAAAAATAAAAAAGTTAAGTCTTCAAATTCATCTTGTCCATGAATGCAACAAACTCCGGGTTTTTCATTAGTTCTTGCATTTTTTCAACTGTCATAATAGTCTGACGTTTTGCGTTCATTTCACTTCTTATTGTTGCATCTACGCTTAGAGGTTTAGCACACCTTATGCAATAATCCGCTATTGAATCGTTTAAAATACCACATACTGGACAAATTTTTGCTTTAATGGTTTCTTTTACTTTTTCATCTGTAATTATGCCCAGATTTGAATAATATACTTTGTCAAGGTCATCAGGGCTTAAATGGACGTATGTTTTTACTTGTTTTGAACCAATTGTCCAGCCCATATATTTACATAACATAGATTCTGTAAGATTAGGTGCCAATAACGAAGCTCTTGAGTGTCTAAAAAAGTGCATATTATGTTTTTTTCGTTTTACAATTTTATCGTTTGGTATTCTTTTCCATAATTCAGTTAACATTTTACAAGAACCGCCGTGTTTTAATGGTTTATTTGTATTTGCGCTTTGTTCAGTCCACCATAAAAATGCATTTGGATTATTTTTATGTGGATGACTTTCTAGGTATTGTTTTAGGTAAGGAATACTATATACTATTGGAACTCTTCTTTCTCCCGTTTTTCCATCTAGATGTATTTTTGCTTTCTCATCGGTTTCAAATATAATATGTTTTATTTTAATGTTAAGAAACTCTCCTGCACGTGCCCCCATTTCATGAAGCATTCTTATAAAAGCTTTTTCCCTATATGTTCTACAACATATTAAAACTTCTTTTATATCTTCTTCAGTTAATATGTCGGATGGGTTTATTTTTTTACAATAGTTTTTCATTTGTGTGTTTTTTATATATTTATATAACGCCAATATTTTTCTTCTTTCTTTTTCATCATAAGAATAAACTCTTTCGTCTTCATCTTCAAACCATTTATAGAATTGCTTCAATACTAATATGTAATCTTGTATTGTGGCTTCAGAACGATTGGGCATATTTTTTATTTTAATAATTAAATCCATTATATCATCTTTTGATACTGTATCAAGGTCTTTTTCCACTAATCTGCAGATTAATCTTAGAATACAACTTAGTTTATTACATCTATTTGCAGAAATACTGTTGCATTGTTTAAAATTTATATATTTTGAAACAAGTTGTTTGTTTTTTTCGCTTAGTTCTGATTTCTTTAGTTTTTCTTTTTCATTAGTCATATTATTTCTTGCATTTCCATATATGTTTATTCGTTCTGTTTCATTTGTCATTGTATTTCCTCTTTTAGTGACAACAGTAGAGGTTTTTACCAAATACGGCCAGAAATTTTCTTGTTTTTGATATTTTTTATACTGAAAGAAAAACGCCGACTCCCAAAGCACATAATGGGGGTGGATAATATTCTATTTTTTCAATATCTAATTTTGAACCAAAAGGGGTTGACTTTGTCAACCCCCAAGGTAGACGCCGATTCCCAAAGCATACGTTTGGGGTCGATAAAATTGTCTTTACCGTTAATTTAGTCTAAAATATACTAAGAATTTGAGATTTATATAGATTGCCCAATTATTGATTATAACCTTTAATCAGAGCCTATTTCTTGAAATTAAGCTTTTCAGAAGTATCGAATTTTTCAAGATATTCTTCAATCAATTTTTCTATAATTTCTAAGTTATTTCTTGTCCGAATTTTTATACTTTGACTAATACTATTAATCTTTATTGGTTTCATTTTCGTCATCCTCATAAAGATATAATAATACTGGAACCATCTTTCCTTGATTTGTTATTTCATCCATTTTTTCTTTGAAACTCACATAGTTGTAGCCAAAAACTTCTAATTTATATGAAAACTTTTTGTCTCTTACTTGATGCATTCCAAAAAATTCTAATATCACTTTTTTAATTCGGAGCATACAATATGAACGCACACTTGGCTCATATTGCAAATTTCCTTCTGCTGTCAACACGGTTGGCTTAATTATCTCTTTCATTGTCTTTCTCCTTTGCACGTAGTTGGGAAAGCAAACGATACATTTGCTCTATTGTTATGAAGTCTTTCACATATCCAAAACGAGTTCTAAGTTCTTTATCGAATTCAGTGTACTTTTTCTTAAGACGTGTGTATTCAATCAAGT
>JBAZVA010000114.1:0-3692 GCA_041661165.1 Candidatus Woesearchaeota archaeon
AGTCTATTTCGAGAATCTAACTGAATTAGTTGATGAATAAGATTTATGTTATAATAATTGGTATTAATAGATTGAATGCGAGAGAACATTTCTTCGGTTGATTCTGGGGCTAAGAAACTATTTAATGATTTCATAGCTTTGTATAACTCTTTATTAACCACATATTGACTTTTAACAGCATCCAATGGAAGGATGTTATCAGGAGAACTTCGTTGCCCATCAACTCTTTCTTTATCTATTACACTATTCCCCCGACGATCCTGATGCGCAGTAAATTTGAATGCGTTTTCGTCGGGAGTAAACTGAAAAAGCTCTTTTTTCTCGTAATCGGATATTCCTCCAGAGTCTGTATCTTTGTTAATTCCTGAAAGATTTTCATCCAGATCCTGCTCTTGTATAACTCCAATCATTTTTGCATGCCTATTAATAAATCCACGGGCCATTTTTTCTTGGGCTTGTGGATATGTCAAACGATAAAATTGAGTCTCTGGTAAATTACTTATAAACTTAACAAGCGCACTTAACTCAGTATGTCCAAGTTTTCTCTTAATAACGTTAGATATCCTATTAGAAATTTCCGTTAAGCTATCCTGTGTTAACAAAATATGGAAATTAGATTGTAATATCATTGTATCCGAAGGAATATCCCCCTGCCTTCGTAACATATTTCTCCTACCTGACTTATTGGTTTGCATCTTTTTTTATGCGTATCATATGATAAATAACTATGTAATATTTTATAATAAATATTATATATTTTCTTTTATTTTATTTTGTTTGATTAGTATAATATATACAATATGGGTGATTCTAGCGGAAAATTACTTTGCGACGTTTGTGATCAAACGCCTTCTGATGATAATGAATATATGAAAATATCCGTTGATATTCATAAAGAAGATGGAGTATTGTCAATATTTCAATACACTAGAGAATTATCTGTAAGAAAGAATACAAGCATTAAAGAAATGGAAACGAGGCTAAAAGCAAAATATATTGGCGTTTACGATAAAAAACCATCCTTTTTATTACAATCGGAAACAGCTCCTAAAAAGAAAAAAAGATTATCGTTGGGTAAATTAGTAACATTGCGTAGAGATAAAAAAGATGTTAAAAAGAAAGATAAGAAAAAACGTGATAGCAAAAAAATTGAGAAAGAAGAAAAGACGGAAGAACTTCCAAAAGAAGAAAAAACAGAAGAAAAAACAGAAGAAAAAACAGAAGAAAAAACAGAAGAGTTTCCGGAAAGAGAGGATAATATAGTTAATGGGAATAATACGATAGAATATGTGACTCATTTTCAATAGTTCTTTACACATGAAAAAAATTGTAAAAGAATTTTGGTTCGGTAGCGCATACACAATAAAAATCAAGTTATATTTTGAAAATGATTCAGTAGAAAAAAAGTTTATCCCGTTGTTAGATAATTTTGAGTACGTACTTGTAGAGATATTTCCCGATATACCAATGTCTATAAAAATAGGACATCATGATAAAATAAATCTAAACGCATTGGAAATATTATTCGAAATGGAAAAAAATGGAATTAGAACAATAAATTTTACTCGTTTTTGTAATACAAAAAAAGTTCGAATAAATATAGAAATGTTAACAAAAGAAGACTTTGCTTGCAGTGGAAATAATCCATTAGCAAAACCAGGTTGGTATAGAATTACTATTCGATACGAGGAGTAATATTATTTTTTTGTCTAGAAGACCAATGCGGTTCCCAAACTAATTTTTGATTAAAAAAAAGAAACAATGAAAAACTAGTTAGAATGGACTAATATCTGGACCGAAATCATTTTCGAGATTTTCATCAGCCGAATCGTCCCACCATATGCGATTTGAGTTTTCGTTTAATTCATCAGTAAAATATTTTTGAAATAAATTACGAGTTGATCTCACATACCCCTCTACAGCCTTCCTAGCTATAGATCCTCGATGTTGTTGAGATATAGCTAATTTTTCATCTATATTGAGTTGACCATTAGTTGGACTATCATAAACCGACATATCATCGAAAAATGGAAGATTACTAGGGCTACCCAATGTAAATGAATTCATACTCGCGTTGGTTGTATCACTAACTCCAATTCCATGCGCCGGTTGGAACACAGTATCTCCATGTGATACTATTTGATCTACTAAATCTGAATTATCAATACCTGTATTATTATCAGGAAAATCTAAACCTATATTTCTCTGTTGAAGACTGTCTATATCTTCTGCTAAAGAGATATTATCGAAATCACTATATTCTAAATCATCAGAATCTATATTTATCTTATTTTGCCCACTTGATGTGTGGAAAATTGGATCATTGGAAACAGGAATAAACTCTTCCCAACTTTTCGGGAACATATTTTTGGTTAAAGAAGTATATTTTATAATCACTATCAATAATATAACCAAAATGATGGCGATGATAACATTTTCCAAATTCATGATGTTTTTACTATATTGGTTATCATATTATATATCACTGGACAAATCATTAATTGAAGAAATTTTTTTCGGAATACGATTTTTCTTTTTAGCATTTTTGGAGAGTTTTTTAACGACAGGTTTATCAGGTACAGCCTCTGACTCTAATGGAAAAGGATGTTCGATATTGTTGACTTCAGTAGTAGGTGTGGAAGATGGTTTACTTTCTAATTTTCCTTCTAATATATCCAAATTTTCTCCTACCAAACTCAACATTTTTTTTACTTTAGGATCGGTAACTTTTTTACCACTGATTTGGCGATTATAAAATTTGATGATTTCTTTAAATTGTCTGGTAGTAGCCAAATCAGCAGTGTTCTTTTTTGCAACATCTGCTACGAAATTTTCTATTATAACTCCCGGATTTCCACTTTGTGAAGTTACGAAATCCTTATAATATTCTCCGAAATTTTCTTTAAGTAATCCCACAGAAGATTTAATTTTGTCAAAAGCTTTATCACATCGAGGGATACATTTCCTCATTTCTTCTATATTTCCGCTCACTATCTCGGAGAATTTTTCAACGTCGATGTCCGGACTGGTAACATCGCGAACTATGATCATTACTCTAACATAAATATAATGCAAAACATGTAAAATATATTTTTTACCTTGTTCGTCAATTAAGTCGGAAAACCAAATTTGTTTAAAATCCAAAGAAGTAAAATTGAACAATTTTAAATAATCTCCGCAACAATTAAGAATAAATTCCGCACTTAAAGAATCTTTTTTTTCAAGATTATGAACAGAACTTTTAGTCCTTTCTTTTTCAGCCATTACAACATTTTTAAGACTACGAGCTATCATTATCATTTCTTTGATAACAAAACTACTTTTTAATTTCGTATATTTTTCTCCTAAACCTTGTAATTTGTATTTTGAATCCATTTTCTTCAAAAATTCTTGTAATTTTTCTGGATTAGAATTAATTTCGTGAAGATCTTCCCCACTTAGAGTGTTATCATTTGGTTCTAATTTCATCTCATTCAAAGACTCTACAGACCCATCTATAAAATCTCTAATTTCAGTAAATCCTCGCGGAAATTGTTGACATAAAACTTTTGATACTTCTGACTTGATGAATTTGGAGAATAATTCCACTACATCACAAGCATTCTTATGTATTCGTTCATACTTAGGAATAACTATTTCAAAATCTGGTTCAGATGCTCCCATCATTTTATTAAACATATCAATAAGTTCTG
>JBAZVA010000115.1:0-3522 GCA_041661165.1 Candidatus Woesearchaeota archaeon
CATGAGAAAATTAAATAACAATTTATTAAAAAAGATATTTCTTTTTCTTTCTACAACGATCGTGTTCGCATCAGTAATTGTTCTGATGGCAAAAATTGCAAATTTTTAACTGAACCTTTTAATAAAACAACTGACTTAAGGCCTATTGATTGTAAAATCTATCCCTATGCTGTTGATTGAAACACTATTGATTTTGATAAAAAAATAGTCAATCTGTATTACTGAGATTATGATTGCCCTATGGTTACTTTAAGAAAAATTAGTCCTAAATTCAAAAAAGAAGTTGAGCGTATTTTAAAAAGAGATTTTTCTTTTTTGTTCCACAAAATGAAATTCGATATTGTCTTTCATGACAAAATTCTACCAAAACTCAAATTTAAAAATCTTTAAAAAAACATAATGGCCGATAACAACTACTACAAAAGAAAACAAGAAACTGATTATTCCAATTTGTTTAAAACTTTGGAAAGTGAAGGGAAGCTACCCCCTCAAAATATTGAATTAGAAGAAACTCTGATTGGTACTTTAATTTTAGATAAGAATGTTATCACTCGAGTTGCTGATATCCTATTATCTGAAGATTTTTATCGTCATGAACATCGGGTTATATATAATACTATTGTTGAGTCTTTTGAAAAAGGCAAACCAATCGATTTTATGACGGTTACCAATCGTTTAAAAGAAAAAAATCAATTAAATGAAATTGGTGGTGCTAGTTACTTAGCTATGCTAGTCAACAAAGCTCCAGCTGCATACAATTGCGAAGAATATGCCTATATCATTCATCGTAAAAGAATTCTACGCGATTTAATTGCTGCTTCCTACGAAATTGGCCGTTTAGGTTTGAATGAAACTGACGATGTTGATATGGTTTTAGACCAAGCCGAACAATTGATTTTTCAAATTGCTAAGAAAAAAATTGAAAAGAATTTTCTTTCTGTTAGTCCAACTGGTTTGACTGATGCTTGAGATAGAATCGAAAAATTACAGAATAATGAAGGGCCACGTGGTATTACAACTGGTTTTCCTAGTTTAGATAATAAATTGGGGGGGCTTCAAAAATCAGATATGGTTATTCTTGGAGCCAGACCTTCCATCGGAAAAACATCATTTGCATTAGATATTGCTAGACGAACTGCATTACATGGAAACACAGTTGTTATTTTTAGCTTAGAAATGTCCGCAGAACAATTGGTTGATCGTTTAATCGCCGCTGAATCGAATGTAGAACTCTGAAAAATTCGTAATGGTCACCACTTAACATCAGGTGACGAATGAAGCGACCTTACTCAATTGCATGATGCTTGTGATCGTTTATCAGCAACAAAAATGTTTATTGATGATACTCCTGGCCTTACAGCACTTCAAATCCGCACTAAAGCCAGAAGATTGATGGCTGAGCATGGTTTGGACCTTATAGTTATTGATTATCTTCAGTTAATTGGCACTACTTCTAATTATATGAATCCAGTTCAGCAATATACTGAAATATCCAAGGCAATGAAAATTATTGCTCGTGAATTAAATGTTCCCGTATTAGTATTGTCTCAATTGTCTCGTAGTGTTGAGCAAAGAACCCCTAGTTGCATTCCAAAATTATCAGATTTAAGAGAAACAGGATCTTTAGAGCAAGATGCCGACGTTGTTATGTTACTCTACAGAGAAGACAAATATAAACCAAACGATAGCAATAAAAATATTGCTTCGGTTCTCATCGAAAAACATCGTAATGGAGCCACGGGAGAAATAAAATTAAAATTTATAGATACATGCGCAAAATTTGAAGAAATAGCAAAGGAAAAAGATTATAATATTCTTAATGAATATAATACTCCTGATGAGAATTTAGACTACACTACTTTCGTTCCACCTGACAAAGTAGAAGCTAGTATTGATGTTAGTAATGAACCCGAAGAAAGCGATTTAGAATTTTCTGATTCTGAATAAAAAATAATATATTTAATAAAAAAAAATAAATTAAAAAGCATGAATAAAATCAAATGATTGTTTTTATCCTTATTCCTATGTTTTTTTACAGCCTTTTTAGGATCTGGGGTAACTATGCCTTCAATAGACAGTTGGTATCAAACAATTCAAAAGCCAGTATTCAATCCGCCAAATTGAATCTTTGGTCCTGTCTGAACTCTACTGTTCTTCTTAATGGCAATTTCTTTTTATTTAATTCTAATCCAAAAGCCAGTATCTAAGAAGGGGATTATCCTATTTGTTTCTCAATTGTTTTTCAACTTTCTTTGATCCTATTCATTTTTCTTTTTGCATAATCCATTATTAGCATATATTGATATTTTGATTCTAATTGTTTTAGTAGTTTTAACAACCAAGCATTTTATGAAATTAAATCGAACCGCTGGATTGCTTTTAATTCCATACATCGCTTGAATTTCCTTTGCTTCGATTTTAAATCTCGCAATTGTCTTATTAAATTAATAAACGCTTAAATATGTCTAAACTACAATCTATTAATCCATCTAATTATGAACTTTTGGGTGAAATTGAAACATCATCATCGGACGAAATTATTAAAAAGTTTAATTTAGCTAAACAATCCCAAAAAGAATGACAAAATATAGGTCTAGAGAAAAGACTAGAATATTTGAATAAAGTAACAGAAATATTAAAATCAAAAAAAGAAGAATTTGTATTATTGGAATCCAGAGAAATGGGTATGCCTATAACTGATGCCAATTTAGATTTTGATGCTGGCATTGATTATATCAATTGATATTTAGATAATGCCAAAAAATATTTGGAGCCAGAAACAACTTTTGAAAATGAAAAAGAAATTCACCAAGTATTTTATGAACCAATTGGTGTTGTAGCAGTAATTACTCCTTGAAATTTTCCTCTTAACAATTTTATATGGGGTTCTTTTCAAAGTCTAATAGCAGGCAATACTGTTGTATTAAAACATCAGAAGAATGTCCTTTATGTGGAAAATTTATTGAAAATATTTTTTCTAACAATTTACCCGAAAGTGTTTTTAACGAAATCTATGGTGATAGTGAAGTAGGGAAAATGTTAATTTCTCAAAACATTAATATGATTATGTTCACTGGTAGCACAAAAACTGGACAATTCCTGTACAAAACTGCTGGAGAAAAATTTATCAAAGCCGTTATGGAATTAGGCGGTTCAGCTCCAGGTATAGTATTTGAAGATGCTAATATTGATTCTGCAATTGAAAATATTTGTTTCAATCGATTATTTAATTCTGGTCAATGTTGTGATGGATTGAAAAGATTAATCGTTCACAAAAATATTTTTAATGAAATCGTTGAAAAATTATCTTTAGCTTTCAAGAATAAAAAGGTGGGAATAGCAGAAGATCCTAATACTGAAATGGGTCCATTAGTAGCAAAACGTCAACTCGATTTATTAATTTCTCAAGTTGAAGATGCCAAAGAAAAAGGAGCTAATATCGTTGTCGGGGGGGGCTTATTAAAAAACCAATTCAATGGTGCTTTCTTTGAACTCACAATCTTAACCAATATCACAAAGGAT
>JBAZVA010000116.1:0-1909 GCA_041661165.1 Candidatus Woesearchaeota archaeon
CAAGGCAGCAAGATGATACTTAGAAAAGCGGCAGTCACATACTTAGAGACATATTCTGAAAGGCCTAAAAAGGCAGCACAATACGGCAGCAGCTTTGATAAAGCAATAACAAAACTAGCATCAAAAAAAGGCTTTAATACAAAAAAAGAATACTACGAAAACACACTTATTACATAATTAGCCTCACAAACGATAATCTTTTTAAATATTAGTATATATTATATAATTATGAAAAAGATATTTCAAAACAATTATGTAATGGCCACGATTAGCATTGTTCTTATCGTTTTGATTGTGGTTGTATCACTGAATTTTAATCCACAAGCAGATGATAGTACTGGACAAGCATACATGCAGAATATGGTAGAAGATGATATTATACGAGTAGAAAACAGCCCTGCAATGACTAAAATATATGTAGAATCGGACCCAGACGCATATGCCTATTTAAGAAATAAGCCTAAGGGATGAGTGATGCACTACACACAAAAAAGAATAGAACCCATTTTCGAATGGACGTTATTTTTGGTGTTTCTAATATTATTTCCATTTTTTAGAAAAGACATTTTAATATTTTCTTTATATATAATCGTATATTTGTATATAGTACGATTCAAAAGAGAATCAATAAAATACCTCGGGCTTAGTACTTTAATAGCAATAATTTGGGTATCCATAGCAAAAGATTTTTACACATACACACCAGATATGGTAACATTATTCGGACTAGACGTATATCCAATGCTTGCGTGGGCTCTTGGATTATTAGGACTAAGAGAATTATATGACCATATCAAACCGAAAAACACATTAAAAGCAATAATAGTAATAATAATCGTTTATGTTGCATCAATAATAATTTTAGAAACAGTATCATACCATATTATAGGATTTAGAAATTCTGACGTAGAAACTTATCCTGGCCTTCCTATATGTGATTGTATTCACGTACCAGTATTTATGCAAATATATTATCTTTCAATAGGACCAATATATTATATGCTAACACTTCTTTTAGACAAATTTACCAAGAAATCATAATTTCCAAGGATAGAAATTCAGTTTATACTCGCTATGAATCTTCATTGTTTCAAAACTTTTTATTATATCGCCAAATTTGTTTCGTATTTCTGCAATTACTTGACGTAGATGAAGACTATCTTTTACTATAAGTTCCAATTCTACATCATTTGCGCCTATGGATCTGCTATAGTACAATATATACGGATGAATTTTTGAATATTGTATAAATGTTCGTTCTTTTTTTTGATCAAGATTTTTTGTTCTCAAGAATACTTTGTATCGTTCAAAACCAATTTTTTCATAATCAACAGTTGTTATATACCCTTCTATAACATTTAATCGTTCTAATTTATCAATCTTATATGATATGTTTTTTGCTGAGATGCCTAATTTTTTTTGCATATCAATCAAAGAGATTCTAGAATCAGAAGATAATATTTTAAGTATGCTTTTCTCCTCTTCGTTTAATGCAATGGGTTCTTTAGGTTGCCCAGCATATATTAATTGAGGCATTTCTTTTTTCTTCTCTAAGATATACCCTGATCTAAAATGATGTGCTTCTGTCACTAATGCTATTTCTTTCCTATCTATAAATCCGCCCCATGAATTATTTAGGTCCGTATTGAATTTTTCAAATGTTGCAAAATCTTTGGGAAAAACTACGATTATATAATCCCACAATCCTTCGCAACCAACAACCCATGGTATAAGTTCATGCGATACAAAATATTTTCTGAATTCTTCCTCTTTCTGTGGAGTTATATCAATAAGTTTGAAATACATTCTAAAAGATAAATAACCAAGTAAAGGCGTGTTAAGAACCGGAATGCATGATTTTAAAACACCTTTTTCCGTAAGTAGTCTTATCTTGTATGTACATCCTTGT
>JBAZVA010000116.1:1919-3457 GCA_041661165.1 Candidatus Woesearchaeota archaeon
CTTGTTTTGATATTCCAATCTTTTTTGCTAATTTCGATGCAGATTGACGGCTATTGGCATCAAGTTCATATAATAGTTTCCGATCATAAGCATCTAATTTTACAGTCATTATTAGTCATAGTCCTATTTTCTATATAAATTTATCGTATTTTGACCAATTATTTTATGGAAAGATTAATATAATAAATAATCTATAACTACTATTAAGTTAATAAATTGTTGCAAGAGACAATGCATTGCTGCAGGGAAACCTGCAGTATATGCAAAATAAAAAGAAGGGGCGAAAAATAAAAAATAGATTCAAATGATTAAAGCGCAATTTAAAAAATCACATTATCCAGAATGTATCAAATACGATGAATTAGATTTGACTGAAGGATGCTCAGTAAAATGCGGGTATTGTGGATTGTCTTCAGAAAAATATTCACAAAAACTAGATATAGAAAAAATTCTTACAGAAAAAAGTGATGCTGAAGGAATTTATTTGAGCCCCAACTCAGATCCATTCACTAAAACTGCAACAGATAACGCACATAAAATATTAGAGAGGTTTTTACCAGAAAGAAAAAAAATTTTGATTATAACAAAAAACGAAATACCAATTCACACAGTGGAGTTAATATCAGAATATAAGCGACAAGTATTTGTTCAAATATCTATATCTAGATGCGATGATAATATAAACAAATACATTGAACCTGGTGCAGCATCCTCAAACCAAAGATTAGATACAATAAAATCTTTAGCATCAAGAGGAATAAAAGTGGCCGCCATTCTAATGCCGTTATTTCCAACAGTAGATGACACTGAGGACAAATTATCCATACTCGTTAAAAAATGCGCCGATTCTGGAGCCCAACACATTAAAGCTGCGTATGTAATAATTAATCCAAATGAAAAAGAAAAAATAGAACGTTTAGAGAGACATCCACTACTAAAAATAGCATACAAAAATATGACTGAAGATATCGCAATACACATAGGAAATGGAAGAATCGCACCTCTTGAAAAAAGAATCAAATTATATCACACTCTGGAAAAATTTGCTGCCATTAACAAAATAAAATTTATAGCATGTCCAGTCTTAGACCCGATAATTTATAAAAATAATTTTGAAATAACCTGTTGTAATTTCTATAAAAAGTGAATAACATGATTGCACAGTTAAAAAATGCTAAAAATCTTACAAAGGAAGAAATAGATAGACTCTACGAAATACATAAGAAACAATACTTTACTAAGGGGATAGGACATTCTTATGAAAAATGGGTTACAAATTTAATATACCCTGGGAACTATCATCAAATTATAGCTTCAAAAAATTTCAGTGCTAAAGAAATATATATTTTTGGAGAAGAAACTATTGACGCATATACAATAAACGTGCCCATACAAAACGCATACAAAAACATGACGTGGACTAAAATTATTGAAGCAGCGAGCGACAGTAATAAATCGAACACTAAAACGTTTCTGAAAATGTTAAAAACACAAATTAGTTCTGAAAAAAATTATTTTTGTGAAATTGATTCAAAATC
>JBAZVA010000117.1:0-3421 GCA_041661165.1 Candidatus Woesearchaeota archaeon
GGAGAGGATGTGAAATATTTGATTGTCTTTTCTTCTCGAGTATCACAAACTTGTTTTAAAATAGCAACATTTGTTTTGTTTAAGAAGAGAGTGTCTACATCATCAAATACTGTAATGAAGTCTTTTTCTTCTTCATTGCGATTGTGAAGTTCTCTAAACATGCTCATAGGAGTCACGTGGCCAGAGAATATCAAAGGTGCATGTTCTATTAAAGCTTCTTCTGCAATGAATGTTTTTCCAAGTCCGCCTCTGCTAACGATTATCATCAAATTAAGTTCCTTTTTACCAAAGGCATCAAAATATGAGTAAAGTTCTTTGTATGTTTTTATCGTAATCATATAATCTTATGTATCTTTATTTCTTTTATTTCGACTTTTTATAATTTATTAAAACATTCTACACAGTGTTTTCCGTCTTTTGCAGTAAGTGAGTGTTGTAAACCACATTTGCATTTTAAACTGGACATTTCTCGATGTAAAAGGATTTTGCAGACTTTACATTTTTTATGAAGAGTGACATCGATTTGACAGTGTTTGCATTTTATTTTTTCGTATTCCATGTTATAAAGTTGGGTTATCAGACCAGAGTGCCGTTGAAAAATAAATTGGAGGTATGAAAATAAATTTATCTTTACTAACACCCCAGTCCGATAATTTTTGATTGAGAAGTTTATACAACCGATAATCAATGTTATTATGTGTTGAACCTTCTCATTGCTGCTTTCAACTCCTTAAAATTGAAAGCAGTCATGAAAAGATTTATTCCTTAGTTTTAAAATCTTCCAACACTTCTACACGAAGATTCTGGGCCTCTGATTTGACTTCCTGAAGAGTCTTTCGAATGGCTCCATATGTTTTATATGATTTCTTTTCGTTGTACTCTCCGACCAATGTGTTTAACTGTGCAACCGCTTCATTTAACTTTGTAGCATCCATATCGTTTTCATTTGTTATTTTTTCAAATGTTTTTTCAGAAATTAATAGTTCTTCACCTATTTTTTCTGAAAGTTCTTCGACCTTTGTTTTTAAGTCTATGGTTTGTATTTCTCTATTTCCATTTACTGTTTTGTAAAGTACTATTTTATCTGCACCAGTGTGAATTATCTTATCCCACTTATTTGGATTTATCCCTCTTTCTCTTAGGATTGAGATTGTCAACTGCTCGTCAAATGAATTTATCATGATTACTGTTTTACTGTTATGTTCACATTATACCATATCTCTAGCTTTTTGTAAAGGTGGATTTAGTATAATATTTGTGGGCCATTGTGAGTATTCCAGAAACACCATACACTGGAAGAACTACAACTAGAAGTGGAGATGCAAGAATGACGATCTTCCACAAAAATAAATGTTTCAAAAGAGCTTTGACGTTTTCATGTTTTCCATCTCTTATTTGTTCAGAATAATATCTTATTGCAAATATTGTCCAAACAAAAATGAATGAGCAAACATACAAGATTATAAATGTTTTCATTTTATAACTTTAATAATATAACAAACATACCAAGTATCATAACGACATAGAAGATAGCACTTATAATAAAATATGCAACTATAAGACTAATAACTATTTTTTCTTTTAATGTTGTTTTGAAAGTTTCCATAGTAAGTTTTATGAAAATCACTTTTTATGTTAAAGTGAGTATTCCCTATTATTTTAACATTTCCAAGTTTTATTTGTTCTATTCCATCGACCCATGGAATATCATCATTTCCAATTATTTCGAATTTTGCCTCTGATTGATTAAACATTACTAAACCAATTTCACCAAACTGATTTTCAAGTATGTCATTCTCAAAAATAGAAGTTTCTGTATTATCATACAAGAATGTTGGTAAATCTCTTGCAATGACCTTATTTGCAGGTTTTGAAAGGCATAAATTTTCTATAGTACGAACACTTCTTTTTACTAAATGCAATTCACCAGTCGATTGCTTTTTTAGTAAATATCTAATAACTATTTTATTCCTCATGAGGAGGCAAACTTTCGCAGTCTGTGCATTTGCAACCGTCTTCTGGTGAAGCATGACAGTCTTCAGAATTAAACCCAGTATGAGAATGACCTTGAACTATTAATATTTCTCCTTCTGTAAATCCCGGCAATATTAATGATGATAAAACACCATGCTCTGTGTCTTCAATCGGT
Source organism: Candidatus Woesearchaeota archaeon (assembly GCA_041661165.1). Classification (GTDB taxonomy): domain Archaea; phylum Nanobdellota; class Nanobdellia; order Woesearchaeales; family JBAZVA01; genus JBAZVA01. The sequence continues at coordinate 2,150 of JBAZVA010000117.1, forward strand.
ACTCCATTTAGAGTTAACTGCCCTTTCATATTGACTTGAGCATGAAATTTATCTTGTGCTGTATTTATGTCGTCTAAATTCATATTTATTTCCCTTTCTTTTTTTCACAATAACATTTTTTTCTTCTATTGCATTTGCAATTTTCACAATAGATTGTTGCTTTTTCTTTTTTGCTCATATGATGAATATGATTAATTATGATTTATTTGATATTTTAGATCGTTTATTTCTGATTTCTGCTCCTCGATTTCTTTTTCTAAGTCTTTAATTATTTCATCGGCTTTGTCAGAAAGAGTTTCAGAAAATTCATACCATTCTATTCCAATTTCTCTAAGTCTAGCATTTTCTAAACGAAGAGTTTCTAACATTTCTTTTGCTTTGTCTATTTCTGGACATGTGTATTCTGGAATTTCTCCAACTTCTTTTTTCTTTTTTTGAATTAGAGAATATAAATCTCCCTGATAACTCATCATTTTAAAAGTTCTGGCGTTTCAATGATATTTCCCACAACCTTGGTTTCTTTCCAATCGATTTCGTCTGACCAATCTTCATAAGAATATTCATTGTCCCATTTATTACCATTTGCAAGTTCTGCTTTATAGCCATCAAAATACCAGATTACTTTAGCATATCGATATTTATAAACAAACTTTCCACTCTTAGTTTCATCTGGTCTTTCATTTTTGATTTTTAAAATATCACCAGCATATATTTCTTGTTTGTTTTTATCTTTGTGTCCGATGTATTCATGACTTTCTCTTATTTCACCATCATTGCTTGTTAGTGGCGTAGTAAATGTGTGTAGACCGCCATGAATATAACCCCAGTAATGCCATCCGCCAAATTTTCCACTATGATAAATCGGTTGTCGATATTTTATTTCTTTCATGTTTTTATTGTTAGCAATCTAATAAATAATGTTCTCTATCTGGATTGTCATGACATTGACACGTATTTTTCTCACCCGTTCTAAATGTTAAATCTTTGCTTATTTTCCATTTACTATCAAGACCAGTCGGATTTAGTAAGTTGACTTCTTCTTCAATTTCTTTTTTTGAAAGACATTTAATAATGCATACAGAACAATTAACAAAACCATTTGCATATACTATTGCTTTTAGTGTTTCTTTTGTTTCTTTATTCATAAATTTATTTATTTTCTTTAATTTTTTGATATGCACCACAATATTGACACTTAAAACCAAGTATTCTATTTATTATTTGTTTTTCTTTTTTCGTATCGTATGCTTCAATTGCTGTTTTTACAATACC
>JBAZVA010000118.1:0-3367 GCA_041661165.1 Candidatus Woesearchaeota archaeon
GCTCGATATAGGATGTGGTGATGGGATGTTATTTACGTATTTTGATAAGAAAAAGTACATACAAGAGGGAACCGACTACTCCGATGTTGAAATAAAAAAAGCAAAAAAATATGCGAGCAAAATATATAAGGAAGATTTTCTTAAAATGTCTTTTGAGAAAAAATTTGATATCATAACGATGTTAGAGGTTCTTGAACATACTCGCAAACCTTTTCAATATCTAAAAAAAATACATTCAGACCTGAACAAAAACGGCATTGTCATGATTACGGTACCGAATAATGATTGGTTACTTATGAAAGGCTACAAAAACGATCTAATATCAATGCATTTGTTCTATTTTAATAAGAAAACCATGACTAACTTATTGAAAAAAGCAGGCTTTAAAGATATCAAATTTTATATTAATGTAAAAGTTAATTATTATGAAAACTGGTACAAAACACTAGCAATACAATTAACTCAATTGTTCGCATGGTGTTTATACAAAATAAGCGGATTATACATTGGCAAAAACATCATTGTTTCCGCAAGAAAATGATTGCTTAAACTTAATGTTTAAAAAAACGGGCAAATAAAAATAGACACATGCAAAATAAAAAAAAGACAAAAAAAAACAGACAATAAAAAAATAATGAGGTTAATAAAAATAACATGTTCAAAAAAGTTCTATTAATGACTCCTTGGTTTAGAGGAAAACAGTATACCGCAGTCTTGACGGCAGGAAGCGGATATATTGCAGAATCGTTATTACGTTCAGGCATAGATTACAAGATATTTGATGGAAATTTAGTTAAAAGCACTCAAAAATTGATGACATTAATTCAAGAATATAAGCCCGATTTAATAGCGATGAGTTTAATGAGTATAAATTATATTGAAGAATATCGTCTAATAAAAGAATTGAAGAAAAATTTTCCGGAGATAAAAATTGCCGTAGGTGGACCGCACGCTTCAACATTCAGAGAGTTAATGTTTCACGACAACAACCATATAGACTATGCAGTAATTTTGGAAGGAGAAGAGACAATACTAGAATTATGCAATGGAAAACCATTGGAAGAAATCAAAGGACTAATGTATAAAAAAGAAGATGAAGTAAAGTACAATGGTGATAGACCTTTTTTTAAGGATCTTGATAATATTGCATGGCCCACATATACTGGTTATGAATTAGAGAAATATCCTGATTTAACAATTCCGATAGTATCATCACGTGGATGCCCATATGGATGCACATTCTGTCCAGTAAAAGTAACCATCGGAAGAGTATTTAGAGTTAGAAGTCCAAAAAATGTTGTTGAAGAGATTGATTATTGGTATAAAAAAGGAATAAAAAGTTTCGGGTTTGTAGATGACAATTTTACATTCTACAAGGAACGTGTCTTAGAAATATGTTCTGAGATAGAATCTAGAGGAATCAAGGCCCGATTTAATCTCGGAAATGGTATACGCGCAGATAAAGTCGATTATGAATTGCTTAAAAGAATGAAAGATGTTGGATTCTGTGAAATAGCAATCGGAGTAGAATCTGCAAATGACCACGTCCTAAAGAGTATCAAAAAGGGAGAAAGTTTAGAAGATATTGACAAAGCAGTAAAGACAGCTGTAGAACTAGGATTTGAAGTAGGATTATTTTTTATTATTGGCTCTCCAGGAGAAACTAAAGAGGACATCCTTAGAAGTTTCGAATTTGCACTAAAATACCCAGTAGATTACGCATATTTTTATAATATAATCCCATTTCCAAATTCTGAATTATACGATTATTTGAATGAACATAATTTTTTGTTAAGTCCATATTACAAATATCTCAATGACTCTAATCACTGGAATGGTAAACCAGCTTTCATAACAAAAGAATTAAATTACTTAGATAGGGTAAAACTATTTAATCATGCAAAAAAAATAACTAAAAGAATTCAAATTAAGAGAATAAAACTAAGATTAAGAAAACTAGGCATTCTTGCAACTCCTGCCGCGCACGTGGTCTCTGTGGATTTCATACAAAGAAGAGTCATGACTAATAGATTCACAAAGAGAATTATAATAAATATTAAAGAAAAATTTTGGAAATGAGAAAATATAATAATGTATAATAAAAGTAACAAAAAATAATAAAATGGCACATAAAAAATTACACCCAAAATATCATCTATTCATAGATTTATTGACATATTTAGATAGAGTGTTACATCCAGTTTTCAGAAGAAAGATACAAAGACCAAAACGAATAGTTTTATTTCGCCAAGACGGAATAGGAGATTTCATAGTGTCTACACCAGCATTCAAAACATTAAGAGAAAATTATAAAGATGCAACAATAGATATATATGTTTCTCCATTGATGGAAAATATAGCCAAACAAACAGGATATTTCGACAACGTATACACATTCAATCTCAGATACACATACAAAGAAAATATAAGTATATTAAGTAAATTAATAAATTTTTCTCGAACAATCAGAGAAAAAAAATATTATTCTTTTATTAAATCATTAAGAATGGGAAAATATGATTTAGCAATAGATCTTGTAAGTAAAAGAACAAACATCCTCGCAGCAAGATTGGCAGGCATAAAACAAATTATTGGATTTGACTTTCCTGGAGGAAGTTTTTTGCTTACTCAAAGATATTCAAAAAAACATATTCACATGTCTAAGAATTATTTGGGGATAATAGATATTTTAGGAGTTAAAAAAAAGTATTATAAATCTTCTTTAGGAGAATATAATATAAAGAATATAAAAACAAATGAAAGAAAAGGTATAGCAATACATATAGGCGCTGGGGAACTAGTTGAAAAATATTGGTATGGATGGAACGAATTGTTGAACCAACTATCAAAGCATCATAAAATAATACTTTACGGCACAAATAGTGATTATGAAAAGAAGATATATCAAACTCTAAACCTAAAAAACAAGAATATAATAAATAAATACGGTAAATTAAAACTTGAAGAATTCATAAAAGATGTTAATAATATTAATCTACTAATATGCCATGATAGTGGTCCGATGCATATTGCTGATTGTTTAGGAATAAAAGTAATAGGAATATTTGGCCCGGCATCTGATCCTGTAATGTGGGGACCAACTAACAAGGGGTACGCAATACATATAGCAGATATAGATAAATTTAAAAACCGCCAAGAAACCATAGATATCGTCAGAAAAATAATGGAAAAAGTTGATGAATATGGATTATAAAAAAGGCACATCCGTTTTTATACTAACAAAAAACAGCGAAAAACATATCCGTAAAGCACTAGATAGTGTGAAATGGGCTGATGAAATAATAATAAACGATGAACTGAGCACCGATAGCACAGTTAAAATATGTAAAGAATATGGATGCAAAAT
>JBAZVA010000119.1:0-3345 GCA_041661165.1 Candidatus Woesearchaeota archaeon
GAAAAAAGGATTTAAAATAAAATATAAACATATTTCAAACAGTGCAGCTACAATGCTTTGGAAAAAAGCTCATTTTAATTTAGTAAGAACTGGTATTTCTAATTATGGACTCTGGCCATCGCAAGAAGTTTTTAAAATGATTGATTTAAAACCAGTTATGACATGGAAAACCATTGTGTCGCAAGTACGAACAATAAATGAAGGAGAATTTATTGGTTATGGCTGCACACACAAAACTACTAGAAAAACTAAAACTGCAGTTTTACCAATTGGTTATTACGATGGCTATGATAGGGGACTTTCAAATAAAGGATATGTGTTAATTCATGGCAAAAGAGCAAAAATTCTTGGGCGAATTTGTATGAATGTCATCATGGTAGATATAACTGACATTCCAAATGTTAAACTTGAAGATGAAGCTGTCTTACTTGGAAAACAAAAAAATGACGAGATCACTGCTGAAGAAATGGCTTCCTGGGCAGTTACAATTAATTATGAAATAACGACAAGAATAAATGAGAAAATTCCGAGAATCTTAAAATCATAATTTTATTTCATATATTTTTTCAAATTCCCTTCAATTCTTTTCAAAACATCTCCAGTTTCTGCTTTAAATTCTTTACCAGTAATTAATTCAAAAGCTTCTATGTATCTTCGGGCAGTTTCAACAATGACTTCTTCTGGTATTTCAGGGACTTTCCCATCACCCATATATCCCCTATTTGAAAGCCAAATTCTTAAATATTCTTTATTAATATTATCCTGATCTTTAGCTGCTTCAAAATTTTGCAAATATGTTGCCTGCTTCCAGAATCTTGATGAATCTGGAGTATGAATTTCATCAATCAAAATAATTTTCCCATCTTCAGAAACACCAAATTCATATTTTGTATCTACAAGAATAATCCCCTGCTTCGCACAAATTTCTACACCTTTTTTATATAAAGCCATTGAAGCTTTCATCAAAAAATCAAGCTGATCTTTTGTAACTAATTTTCTATCCAAAAGTATCTGTGGAGCGACAGATTCGTCATGATCTCCATGTTCAGCTTTTGTAGATGGAGTTATAATTGGATGATCAAATTTTTGATCTTTTTTCATATTATCAACAAGTTCATTCCCACAAAAATTCCTCACTCCATTTTTATAATGATGCCAAACTGAAGTTGATGTTGTTCCAGTTAAATAGCCACGCACAACCATTTCAACAGGCAAAGATTTACATTGTTTCCCCACAACCACATTCGGATCTGGAAATTCAATAACATGATTCCCACAAATATCTTTTGTATTTTCAAACCAAAATTCAGCCATTTGATTTAAAACCTGTCCTTTAAAAGGAATATAACCCAAAATTCTATCAAAAGCGGAAACTTTATCAGTTACAATCAAAATTCTTCTAGTACCAAAAGTATAATTATCTCGAATTTTTCCAGCATATTTTTCACCTAAATTTTTAAAATCAGTACCTTTTAAAACATAAGGCAATTGAGCTTTGATTTGATCGGAAGTAAGCATAAGAAAAAAATTAAAATTACCAAAACCTTATCATATAAAAATATATTTGAAAATTAAAAATCAAATTTATTTCTTCTTTAAAAACTTAAATTCAAAGATTATAATCAAAGCACTTAAAAATCTCATATATTTGTATTTTTATGAAAAAATTATTTCTAATCATACTAATCACAACAATATCACTATTTATTTCATGCAAAACTGATAATCAAAACAATATTGAAGACGAAATAAAAGGTGAAACAAAAGAACTTAGCATATTTCTTGTTAAGTTAAATGATGCTGGTAAAAGCGGAGAAGCTATTGGATGTGGAGATAGTTTAATTGAAATTAAAGAAAAACTTGATATTGCTGAAAATCCAATAAAAACTGCATTAAATAAACTTTTTCAAATTAAAGGAAATTATAAAAATTTAGGCTTATATACAGCATTGACAAATACAAATTTTAAAGTTGAAAGCATAGAAGAAAAAAATAATATTGCTATAGTCTCAATTTCTGGAACATATACAATATCTGGAGTATGCGAGATCCCAAGGATAGAAAATCAAATCAAAGAAACTGTTTTAAAAAATAGCAATTTAAAAGATCTACAAATTTTACTTAATGGGAAACCAATGGAAGAAGTTTTTTCTTTAAAATAAAACTAAGAACTAAGTATTAAGAACTAAGTATTAAGAACTAAGAACTAAGTATTAAGAACTAAGTATTAAGAACTAAGTATTAAGAACTAAGAACTAAGTATTAAGAACTAAGAGTTGAGTAATGCGAGGTACGTGAGTCGTGGTTCGTAAAACGTAACGCATCACGAATCACGCATTACTCATCACGATAGCAACGTAAAGCTAATCGCTAACCGCTTATCGCTTACTACTGATATAAAACACATCACTAATCACTAACATTATGATAACAATAATTCTTGGCTCACAATGGGGAGATGAAGGAAAAGGAAAATTAGTAGATATTCTATCTGAAAAATATGATATTATTACTAGAAGTGCTGGAGGTGCTAATGCAGGACATAGCGTATATGTTGGTGATAAAAAATTTGTTTTTCATTTAATTCCTTCAGGCATACTACATCCAAAAACAATTTGCGTAATTGGCAATGGATGTGTAATTCATATTGAAACTTTTTTGGAAGAATTAAAAAATCTTGAAAATCAAAATATTGATTATAAAGGAAGAATTTTTATATCAGACCGAGCTCATATTCTTTTTGATTACCATAAAGAAATTGATGGACTGCAGGAAGAACTTAAAGGTGATAAAAAAGTAGGTACGACTAAAAGAGGTATTGGTCCTTGTTATGAAGACAAAGCTTCAAGGAAAGGGATCAGATTTTGTGATTTATTAGAATTTGAAAATTTTGAAGCTAAACTAAGAAACAATCTAGAAATTTTAACAAAAATGTATGGGGACTTGCATTTTAATTTAGAAGAAAAATTAAAAGAATACAAAAAATATAGTGAAATACTAAAAGACATGATTATTGACACTGCTTACTTTGTAAACACTGCAATTAAAAATGGAAAAAACATTTTAATGGAAGGAGCAAATGCAATATTACTTGATGCTGATCATGGCACATATCCTTTTGTAACATCATCAACTCCATCAATAGGAGGAATTTATAGTGGCATTGGAATAGCTCCAAAAGCTGAAACTGAAATTATTGGAATTGTAAAAGCTTTTACAACTAGAGTGGGGGCTGGACCATTTCCAACAGAACTTAATGATGAAATTTGTGATAATTTAAGAAAAATAGGAAATGAATATGGATCAACAACAGGCAGACCAAGACGCATAGGATGGCTTGATACT
>JBAZVA010000120.1:0-3304 GCA_041661165.1 Candidatus Woesearchaeota archaeon
AGGTATATGAAATGTGGTCTTGGGATTTGTGGTAATTGTGTAAATGATGGGACTGGTTCTCCAAGTTGTATTAAGGGACCAGTAATGGATAATGAAGTTGTAAGAACATTAAAAGATTTTGGTTTATATCATAGGGATTCAGAAGGGATGAAGGTGTATATTTAAATTTTCAAAGTTTTTATAACGGATTTTAATGTTTCAGCGGATTTTTTGAGTAAGTTTAATTCGTTTTTTGAAAGTGAAATTTCTAAAACTTTTTCAATTCCATTTGCAGCAATTACACATGGAAGACTTAAAGCAATATTTTTAATTCCAAATTCTCCATTTAGAACTGTTGAAACTGGGATTACCTTGTGCTGATTATACATCATTGCTTCTATAATATCTGTCAAAACTAGACCAATCGCATAGTGCGTTGAACCTTTATATTTAATGACTTCATAAGCTGCATTTTTTGTTTTGAGATAAATTTCATGCATTTTTTCTTTGGAATAATTTTTGAAATTTTTTAATGGGATTCCAGCTATTTGTGCATTTTGAAATACTGCCACTTCAGAATCACCATGCTCACCAATAATATATGCATCTACACTATCAGGGCTGACTTTAAAATATTTTCCTAGTAAATAACGGAAACGTGATGTGTCAAGACTTGTTCCAGAACCAAAAACTTGATTTTTAGGTAGTCCAGAAATTTTTAATGTAAGGAATGTTAGAATATCAACAGGATTAGTTACCAAAATAATTTTTGCATTTGTATTGTATTTTAGGATTTTTGGTAGAATATTTTTTAAAATTTCCACATTTCTTTGTACTAAGTTAATTCTGTTTTCACCAGGTTTTTGGCTTGCTCCGCTTGTAATAACAATATAATCAGCATTTCTACAATCATTATAATCTCCATCATATACATTTATTGTTTCTATATAGGAAATTCCATGATTTAAATCCATGCTTTCACCTTTTGCTTTATTTTTGTCTAGATCTATAAGAACTATTTCTGAAGCGATTTTTTTTATCATAGCCGCATAAGCAAAACTAGTGCCTACACGTCCAGCACCGATAATTGCTAATTTATTTATATGACAGGATTTTTGCATTTTGTAATGATTTAATCGTCTAATTATAGCAAATTTATGTAAAAAAATACATTTGATTTAATAAAGAACCTTGATTTATTCAGATTTTCTGTTAAAATTTTTGCACTTTTTATCAATTTTTTTACTCATATGAATCTTAAAGATTCAAGTGGGAAGCGAGATAAATCTGAAATAATTGAAGAAATGCGGACAGCTATTTATGATAGAAGACCAGTATTTGGAGAAATAATGCATAAACATGGAGCAAAGAATTTATATGATTATGCAGGTGAGTTTTTGGATGTTAATACAAATGATACGCTTTCTTTACGCAGAAAAGCTTGTTTTGGCATTATAGCAAAAGAAATTGAAAAACGATTAAATAAAAAAATAGCTGATGAAGTTTTTATTCAATTACAAAATAAAGCGCTTGTATCTACTACAGATCATCATGGAGTAATAGATCATCCATTTTTTTTAAATTCGAATATTATTACTGGTTTACCTTATGCAGCAAGTAATGATTCTACTTTGAAATATTTAGTTGTTTTATCATTTACAAGTGTTTCATTAAACAATGCATCTGCATATCCTAGAGGGATTCTTTTTAATGGTGGAGAAAACGGAGAGGGAGGATATATAAGGTTGCCTCTTTTGCCTGATAAATGGAAAATGCGTACTGTTTATGGTACTCCGTGTTATATAAAGGAAGATTTTGATAAAGTAAAACAATTAATGCGTGATAAAGAAAAACAAGGACTTATATCAGTAGCTCGATCTGAGCAAATTATTTCTTTGTTAAATGATATATTTTTTCAAGAAGAAATTTTGAACGCAGAAGATCTTACAACGCAAATAACAAAACTTAATTATATTCTCTGGCCAAAATTTTTTGCAGGGGAGCAAGTCCCAGATTTGATTTATGTTGATGCTGAAACAGTAACAAGAGAAATTTACCTTGAAGAAATATTACAAAATTCCGAATGTTTATTGTATCAAATGTTATTCGATTCAAAAATAAGAGATTTAACTTTGAAATATTTTGATTCCATACCTGGAGCTTTTTCAAAAGAAAAAGATTGGGGTACATATTTTTTCTGGACGAATGATGAGAAAGGTCATCGTGTTCGATTATTATTAAAAAATAATAAACTTGTATCTTCAGATTCCAAAATAGAGTTTGAATTAACTCCAAACGCTATACATGAAGCATTAATTCAAAGAAAAATTTTTCCATCAATGATTGCTGTGTATCTTACTGTTTCATTGCATTATGGGATGAAGTGCTTGGGAGGATTTTGTCAGGTATCAGATCTTACTAATATGAAAGAAGCTTTAATCAATGTATTAAATGAAATTGGAGATAAAGAAGAAATCGAAATAATTTCAGAAATACAAACAAAAGAATTAGGTGGTGATGGATTAGTTTTGGCTTATTTAAAAGATAAAGCAGGGCAACTTAAACCAGCAACAGGAATAGATCTTTATCTTGAAAAAGATAAATTGAATTTTCAAGATTATATAAATATTTCCAAAAAAGTAACATTGCAGGAAATGATAGCGCCTTTGTTGCCTGAAATTTATACAGTGTTATATTCTTCTTATGAAAGAAAAGAAGAGTGTATGGCTATCACATCAAAAGATATTATGGAGCTTACAGGTATACAAAAGAAATTAGAAGAATTCTTTTAAAAGTTCAGTAATGTCAAAAGGTTTTACTTCTTCAACTAAGGTGCTTTTTAAGTTTTGTCTATTAGGAATTTTTTTTAAGAAACTTATGTTTTTTTGATTTTGGTATAAAAGTCCAATATAGATTTTATTTTCTTCATCTTTAACTATTTTTTGAGCCATATTGAGATTTGAATTATCATAATTTTTTAAATTTTTGATATCTATAATTCTTTTTAAATACCATTCTTGAGGAGTTGATCTGTTATAAGTTGGACAACTTTGTAAAATTTCAATAAAAGCAAATCCATCATGATGTAGTGCTTTTTGAAAAATTTCTGTCATATGAGAAAGATCTCCAGAAAATGATCTTGCAACAAACGAAGGATTTAAATTTAGCACAATTTCAAGTGGATTAATTGGGTCTAGATATACTCCATCATTAGTTCCATTCATTTGGCATCCTTTTTTACTTGTACTCGATGCCTGACCAGTTGTTAAACCGTAATTTTGATTATTATGATGTATGAATAATACTGGATAATCATTTCTAATTG
>JBAZVA010000121.1:0-3289 GCA_041661165.1 Candidatus Woesearchaeota archaeon
AATTTTCTCGAGACTCTCCCGAAAGCATTCGGGACGTAACTCGCAACTTAATTATGATCAAAGACCTTGAAAACCTAGGCTTATCAAAAGAAGAAGCAAAAGTATATTTAGCGCTTCTGGAACTCAAAACTGCTTATGTAAGTTTAATTGCGCGCAAAGCAAAAGTTAATCGCGAAAATTGTTATTATGTATTAGATAGACTGCACAAAAAAGGGTTTGTGGGATATTATATGCACAATAAATTAAGATATTACACTGCTGAATCTCCAAAAAAATTCCTTTATTATTTTGAAGACAAACTTCACTCTGCAAAACAAATTCTTCCAGACCTAATGCTCCTTACTCAAAGCGGGGCAAATCGTCCAAAAATACATTTTTTCGAAGGAATGGAAGGGGTAAAAACTGTATTTGAAGAAACACTTGAATCAAAAGATGAAATTTTGGGTTATACAGATTTAAAAGCTTTACAAAATCTATTTCCAGCATTTTTGGAATATTACTTTGATACTATTATTGAAAACAAAATTAAAACAAGACTTCTAAGCCCAACAAGTGATGAGGGGCTAAAATTTAGAAACAAATATTACAAAACTGAAGAAGCAAAAGAATTAATAGAAATTCTTTTTATTAATCCAGCTGAATTTCCTTTTAAAAATCAAGTTGTCATTTATGAAAACAAAGTAGCAATGATCTCTCTCAACGAAGAAGAACTTATTGGTGTTTTAATCGAAAGTGAAACAGTTACAGACACCCAAAGAATTATCTACAATCTTGCATGGCTTGGAGCAACGAGTTTTGTTGCAAGATAATTAAAAAAAATATTTAAGGTCATAAATTACTTTTAATCATATTCAGTAAATTACCTAAATTCATACTTTCAAAAAACGAAGCTAAAACTTTATGCCTTCTTAAAGTTCTTCCACTTAATCCTGTAACATTTAAAAATTTATCACGTAAAGCTTTAAAATCTTCAAATGATTGCGTCACTACACCAGCTTCTTTTAATTGTTTTCCACTAAACATTAAATCTGTATTTGAATCAATCCATTCATGAACCATATTAGATACTTGACTACCCTGTACAACATTATTATCAAAATAAGTTTTTATATGTCTCATTTCTTTTTGAGCCGCTTCTCCACTTAAAACAGATCTTGATGGTTTTGCAATTAATATTAATCTATGAATTTCATCATCACTCATATTTTCAATATCACTAATATCCCACATTTCTAAATCTGAACCTACATGCCACAAGCCACGACTCTTATCTAAACAATATTTTTCATCAGCTAATCCAAAAATTTCAGCTCCAACGCTACAAATTTGATCACGACCAAAAGCAAAAACTTTACCACCATTATCATGTATAATTTGGGCTGCTTTTTCAGCATTTTCAAAATACCATCTACTTCCTCCACAAGTATTAATTAAAAAAATCAAATTTAAACGCTGCCTTAACTCACTTAATACAATATCGATTACACTTCCGTTTAGTTTGCGATCTACATTTACATAAAGATTTCTCTGATTAAGATCTAGTCCTTTCAATGAATATAATCTTTGATACACCTGGGTTTGAGATTTATTTTTCGATTTATTAGGGCGACTTACTTTTCCAACTTGAATTAATCTTTCATTCAACGATATTTGTGTATCCATACCATCTTGTATATCCATACTATCTTGTACAAGAACTACTAAAAAATTTTCCATAAATGTAGGATTAAATAAAGATATTGCAAATTAACATACAAAGATATGTCTGTCAATAAGTAGTACAAACAAAAACCATTAATAAACTTGATCTGGATCACAGGCACCCCCTAAAACACCTCTTTTAAGTAACAATCCTCACAATAAACAACTTCAGGTTTTTCAGGAGCGTATGTTGTAAAAATCTGTAACCCACACTTTGCACAAACCCTATTCCATAGATTTCTTGAATTTTTCAAACTCATACGATCTTTGTACCTTTGATGTACTGATCTTCTTGGAATAGGCAAATTATTTTCCTTTAAAAATTTAAATTCTTCTTTAATCATTTTGTAAGGCTTTTGTGTCAATTCACAGATTAAAATTTTATCAACAATATTTTCATCACAATTTTTTATACTATCTGGTATTTCAACAATTGGTCCTTTATATCCAAAATTCTCATCTTCATCCTTCCATGTAAAACCTCTTGCCAACGCCTCTTCTTTTGATAAAGGCAAATAATCATTTGCAACTGATTCATTATAAGCAAATGGACTTAAATAAGGTGGAAAAAATTGCCCATATTCACCATTTTTTATCATATGTTTAATAATCTTTTCTTTTAAATTCAAGAATTCTTCTTTTAAATATTGTTTATTTAAAATACAATTTTTCTTTTTTCTAAGTCCAGTACATCCAAAAAGATTTTCATTGCCTAAACATAATTCACTATACTCAACATTTGCATTTCCCATCCAAGAATTCATAATAAATTGACAATCAAATAAATTATAAGCGCTTGAAACAACTTCACAACAAAGTTCACTTTTAAAACCAACAAAATCCCAATCATAACAATTTTTTACATTATCTTGTATGTTTGTAGAATATTTGCAATCTTCAACATTTATAGAATCAAAACAAAGATATGCATTTTTTGAATTTTTTAAATAATCTCCTAATGAATTTTCACAATTTAAAATATTTAAAGCTTTGTGTGGTGTTTTTGCAATTTCTTGGTAGCAATATATTTTTGTTTTTTGATAACTTGAATAAAAACCTAAATCTGCATTTTTTAAAAATTCATCAAAATCTTCTTTGGAAACTTTTTTATTAAAAACATAAAACTCTTTGTTATTTAAATTACTGCATCCAAAACAATTATGACAATTTGATAAATTATAAGAAAAATATATGTTACTTGAATTTTTGCAGAGCATCGAGCCTATAGACTGATTACATTTAATAATCTCAATTGAATCATAGCAAAATTCTGAATTATTAATAAAATCACAATCAAAACATTTAAAACAATGCATTTGCCACCTACCATAACAACAATTTTCATTAAAATCAGAAGTATAAAGTAAATAACAATTTTTATTATCACCCGCATAATTCACATACTCACTGTTTTCAGCATTTATATTATTCAAACTCATCCTTGGCACAAGTTTTTGTAACTCTGCAAATTGTTCAAAAAAACTTTTATTAAAATCAAATTCCCTCCCACACTCCATAGCATCCCAAGAATCAGACTACCATTCTTTTTGATCGTAAATAATATATGGTGAATTTTGATCATACATTG
>JBAZVA010000122.1:0-3263 GCA_041661165.1 Candidatus Woesearchaeota archaeon
ATCCACTCCTTAGACATTATACCATATTTTTATATATTTGTAAATAGGTAAATATGAGTTTTACTTCTACAGAACTTGAGGTCATTGCACGTGCTTCGAATGATTTTACATATTTTGTCAATGAAATCTTTTCGAAAAGCACAAAAGCATTTATAGGTGGAGAATATGTAGACGATACATGTCGTTTTTTGTCTAAGTCAAAACGAACAATTCGTGTTTCTGCTAGAAATCATTTTAAATCATATGCATTCTATGCTCACTTTATGTGGAAACTCATGTTCGAGGGCCTTGAAAATTATGAAGTTCAATATTTTTCATTTAATAGTGATTTAGCTGCATATCATATTTCAAAGATTAAAGATTGCATTAGAGCAAATCCGTATTTTCGAGAATGTAGAGATTTGAAAACGAATGCAGAATCTGTTATTAAATACACATGGGATAATAAACATTTTGTAAGTTTAGACGGTCATGGTCTGATTCAATTTAAACGAGGTATTCACTGTGATGTTGTTAATGTTGATGACCCTTTTCAAGATCCGCAAAGTGATTTGAATTTAAACATCATTCACAAAGTCAATGAAGTTTTTAAATCAAACATTCTTGACATGCCGAAAGAGCCATATGGTGAATTGCATGTTTGTGGCACTCTTCAGACAAGTGAAGACTTCTTTTTCGATCCAGCCATAACAAAAAGATTCAGTGTTAGAATAACTCCAGCAATAACTGCAGAAGGCAAAGCCCTTTGGCCAGAATGGATGAATCTTACAGAATTAGAAGAAAAAAGAAAAGAAAGAACAGATAGAGTTTTTCAAAAAGAATATCTTTGTACTCCTGTTTATTCTACAAAAGCATTTTTTACAAGAGAAAAGTTAAATACGAATGTAGTTAACTCAAATTTATCAAATTGGCAAATCAATAAAGAATATCATCCTCTTGGAGATGTGATTGCTGGATATGACATTGGTAAAAAATCCCATCCTTCACATTTTGTAGTTTTTGAAGAAAGAGACGGAAGATTTGTAATGGTTCATCAAATTTTTATGGACGGCTGGAATTATGCCAATGGTAAAGAATATGACCCGAGTAATCCTACACAGTTAGAGTATATAAAACAAGCAATCAAAAATTTTAAAATTCGCGTGATTCATTTCGATGCTACTCGTGGTGAATTTGAATCATTCATGGAGCAAGGTATTTTGCCCAGACAAATGGAACCTGTCATTTTTACGACTAAATCAAGAGTAAATATGTCAACAGTTCTTGATAGATTAGTTGAACAGAAAAGAATAGAACTAATTAATGATGATAGATATTTAAATCAAATCTGCTCTGTCACAAATGATTTGCAAGCAATAACTTCTATTCAAGGTCATGGCGATTCTTTTTGGTCTACTGGTTTAGCATTTCTTGGAAATCCAGAATTAATGGCATATGAAGAGAATATTACACCAAGAATGCGAAAAAAAATTACAACAGGGCAACCCTCTATTTTCAATAATGAAGTAAAAGTTCCGACTGGCTGGTGATATTAATAAAATAATTATGTGGCTTTACCTTCTTGCATTTTTAGTTGGGATAGTCGAAGACATTATTATTACGATGTATTATCGGTCCGTGAGTGCTGACAAAGCTACTCTTGCGATGAGTTTGTCATTTACTATAGCGATGGTCCAATGGTCATTAACATTGGCAATGGTTTCTTGGTTGGGATTTACTGGAACAGAATCTTTCACAGCAGCATTTGCAAACTCTCTAGGTCTTGCAATCGGAACAGGAATTGGAATGAAAATAAAAATAAAGTAATTAGATCTCTTTTAAAATTGCATGCAAATATCCCAGCATCAAGATCAGACAGACGATAATTAGCATAAGCAATTTTTCCATTTGAGCAAATGAACCCAAATAGACAAAATACAATGCAGATAATGCTGCAACTTTCCAGAAGAAGGCCATCCTTCTTTTTTTAATCCCTTTTACTGTTTTATAGAACTCATCTATTTTTTTATTTAGATTCTCTGCATCACTAAGAGCTTTTTCAGTGAACTCTTTTAAATTTTTTTCTTTATCTGTTTTCATTTTGAGTTTTAAGAATCTCTTTAATATTCTTTTTTAATAATTGTCGAATATTTTTCAATTCTTTTATAGAACTTGGTATTAATTTTTTTAAATTATAAAATGCTTCTAGAATAATAATTAACTCTCTTTTAGTAAAAGAGTATATTTCACTTTTTGTTAAAATCTCTTTTTGTATTTTATTATTTATTAAAGATTGTGCTCTAGAATACTCTTTACTAAACTTTTTTGTTTTTGACATCAAAAGTTTAATTGAATCCATTATAAGAATGCGTTCTCTTTCACACATTTCAGCACTATATGCTATTTCTTCATGACCAGTCTGATGAGGATTGTCTATTTTCATATATTTGGATTTATGATGATGTCATATAAATTAGAAAGAGTTTTAATTTGAAGCTTTTTACCATTCATATCTTTAACAGAATTCATAAGTCTTGTATTTGTTCCCATGTCACAGTCATAAATCCAATATGACACCCAATTGTGTTCATCATTCATTGCAAATGTCAATGTCTTGACAAAGAGGTCCTCATATTTGTCTACTGAAAGAATGCTGAAATTTTGATCGAACTTTCTTACAACAGCATTAATTTCTTCTTCAAACTTTCGAAGTTCAATAAACTTTTTCATTGTGTCTATAAATTCTTTTTTTGTCATTTTAAAATTAAATTACTTATATAACATGCAGTATAATGTGTGTTGTCAAAATGATTTATGTCTTTTTGCCATATTTTACAAATATCACACCAAAAATATCCTTTTTCTTTCATGATAATATCTATAGATTTATTTATTTTTTCATTTTCTAATGTCATTTTCTTTTTTCTTTTAATTTTAAATAATTAAGATTGTCTTCCTTTTTATTCATGATTCTTTTAATCTCATCAAAAGAATATGGGTAGAAATGATTAGTATCTACACCTATGTCCATCTGTTTTCCGTGTCCCTCTAA
Organism: Candidatus Woesearchaeota archaeon; assembly: GCA_041661165.1. Classification (GTDB taxonomy): domain Archaea; phylum Nanobdellota; class Nanobdellia; order Woesearchaeales; family JBAZVA01; genus JBAZVA01. The sequence continues at coordinate 3,032 of JBAZVA010000122.1, forward strand.
TGTTCCATGTGAATGTCCATAGAGTTGCCAAGAATTAAAATGACTTCTTCCCCACGTTCTCATTGCATAATGACAGACTACAATATGCTGGTCATTAATAGTTTTCTCCCAAATTTCATGACCAGTTGATTTAACACTAGAAATGACATCTAAAACAGCAATTCGTGACATCGAGTTGTAATGAGAGCCAATCAAAAAAATATGTTGACCATTCAATTGACTTATTATTTTT
>JBAZVA010000123.1:0-3259 GCA_041661165.1 Candidatus Woesearchaeota archaeon
TACTCATAGATTCTGATTGATACTCATTAAAATTCATCTGTGTCTTCCTCTATCAAATTCATCTTGGAATATTAACAATGTTTCTTTATTTTTTGGGTTTATCGTAATATCTCCATGAGATAAATTAACATCAAATTGAACATTTTTATTTGGAAAATGATTCAAAATAACCATTTCTATCTCAATTTTTGTTATTTCATTACAATATTCAAAATAAAAATCTTCTAATTTAGATTTTAAAGACCTAAAATCAACAGTTGAATGAAACATTTTTATCTGTTATCTGTTATCTCCTGAACCCCTAATAACTCCACGGGTATGTCTATCTTTTAATTTTTTATCATTATATTTGGCAACATCATCCATCGTTATCCCAAAACAATTAAGGAAGTTGTTACAATACCACTGTATGTCACCGATCTCACCAATAATTTTTTCCTTATCTTTATCATCAAATTTGCATGCTTTATCACGAATAAATTTTTTAGCCCATCCCATCATTTCACCACATTCTTCACTTAATCCTATAAGAAAATAAAGAAATGAAATATCTTCTTTATTTCCATCGCCATGCACATTTTCAAATGTTATTTTTTGATAAAATGTATTTTCTTTAACTTTATCTTGAAAATAATTAAGAGTCCACTCTTTGTTATGATCTTCAAACATGTTTTGTTCCTTGTATTGCGTTTATTTCATCTAAATATTTACTTACTTTATTATGATTTTTAATAATGAGTGTATCTTTAAGATATTTCTTCACTTTCCTACGAATAATAAAACTATCAAATAAATTAATATACCACCAATAATAACCTTCAATTTTGTCATCAGAGCCGAGTTCGCGTCCTACTGGCAAATTATTTCTTCCATATGCAATTCTTAGTATGCAAAATGGAAATTTGAGTTCAATTTTATTTGTAATTTCTTCTTCTTTTTTAATATTTCTTACCATTGCAACATATTTTGAATTAATAGATAAATATAAATCTGTTAATTCTGATGTCTTAACGTTATTTAAAAATTCATATGCTGTTCTTTTAATTTCATTTTCTAGATTCATCTTTTTCTCTTTGATAATACTGTTTTCTAATTTAATTGATTCATCCAGTATTTTTGTCTTACTGAATTTTATATGTGTTTTCTCTAATTTTTCTATTGTTTTCATTGATTTAATCCATTTTTTGAAATCACTTTTCATATTAGACCTCCGTCTACTAAATCATCAATAATATCACTAGCGCTTTTTTCATTCAACGGTTTCTGTACTGATTCTTTTACTTTTGGAGCATACTTTTCAAGAATAATTTTTACCATATTTTGATCGATTTGAATGACTTTATCATCTTCAAATTGAAGTATGACAGGTTCTGCTTTTTCTGGTATCATCCGAACACATGTATGATACCCATTAGCATTCAGATGTTCAGAACATTCTTGTAACAGTTCAGGTGTTCTATCTATAAATCCCCTAGATAATAATATATCATCTTCAATTTTCTTAGGTTTCTTTTTGAAAAGTATTTTAAAGGCTTCTTTTAATGTCATATAAAAATAACACTTTATTCTTGTATTTTAATAAATTTCTTTTATTACAAGAGGATCGTCTTCAATGTTATGTTGAGGTTTTATCCCGTTTGCTAACGTTTGTTTAGTCATTTCTAACGCTAGTTCTCTTCTTGCTTCTAATCCACATGGTTCATTATTAAACGTTCCATTCTTTGTTAATTCTTCAAATATTTTAGCATATACAATATCAAAATCTGTAGACATTTTTTATTCAACTCCCATTTTCTCTGCAAATTTTTTCGATCTATATTCAGCCGCTCTAACTTCCGGCCGTCTTGCCCACGCTTTAGAGTTTAAGTAATCATTCTCTTTCATTACTCGACTTTCTTCGGCAATGATTGATGGTTTAATTTTACTTATTCCTTCAATTCCATTAACTGCCAACTTAACCTTCACATGTGAATAATCCTGCACAAGTGTACTACCACATTTTGGGCATTTTTCCTCAACAATCCTTTTACTATACGTTGATGGAATGCACATCCATTCATCTTTATAATCACATTTTTCTCTATTAGCACATACAATGTCATAAGATGGCATATTTTTATTAAACTCCTACTATTTTTTTACAAGTATCGTTTTTGATGCTATTTAATATTCTTTCTGGTGAATTGTCCCACACAGATGCGATAAACTCAATTAATTTTGTCATTTTTTTACTTATAACGATGAAGCATTATTCTTGTCTTGGCTTCAATTCCTTCATATATATTATTATTTATAATATCAAAAGCCTCAGAAACAGCCATTCCGTGAAGAATCATGTCGTTTATGTCTTTCTGTTTGACAAACTTTGGAATCAATGAAACACGTAATTTTTTATCAACGAATTTCATTACTTGATCACGCACCTTTGAATTTATTCTATAATCACCATCAGGAACTATCACAAGTTTTGACGAATCAAAATTACTAAGAAGATATTCCATACTAGACAATAATCCTCCAGTTGCTATAGTATTTGGAAAATAGCAGGCATCAAGAACACCTTCAAATACAAACACATCTTTTGTGAAATCTACATTTTCAATATTCCATACTTTTGGCTCTTCAAGTATTGTTGCTGTCATATATCTTATATCATGATCCTCAATAGTTCTTCCCTGAATGTGTGTTAATTTTTTGTTTACAGAAAAATAAGGAATAATTATGCGTTTATCGCTTTCTGGGATAAATTGAAACGATTTTATTGCATTATCATTCAAAAACTTCATGTAATTATCGCTATAATATAGCGTTTTGATAAATTCTTCTGGAAGTTTTCTATATGTGCAATAATCTACAGCATCTTGATTATTTAATGCTTTATCAAGTAAACTTAGTGCATCAATTTCAATCTTTTCAACTTTAACTTCTTCATCATGGTATTCTAATTGTCTTTTCTTATAGAGTTTAAGATTGTTACTTAATAAATCCTTTTTAAAATCCTGCCAAAGATGCTCACGTTGAGTTTTGATGAAAAAATCAAACGGCTTTGAATATCCACAATTAAAACAGACACACATATTTGGGTATTTACCATGCTCATCAAGAACCCAAAATCTTTTTTTAGTTTTGTTAACTTTAGAGTCCCCACAAATTGGACAACGGGCATTATACTTTTTACCGTTCTGTTTAAGCCCTTCAAGATTTGATAGAAGAACGTATTTTTTAATTATCCATGATGGTAGTGTCATTTAATAACTGT
>JBAZVA010000124.1:0-3211 GCA_041661165.1 Candidatus Woesearchaeota archaeon
AGAAGAAAATTAATTCCGCATGGTCCAAGTAGTGTAACTGTATCTCTTCCATCCAAGTGGGTTAAGAATAATAACCTGAAAAAAGGCGATGAAATAGATATTTTAGAGGAGGATAATAATCTTCTTATAAAGCCAGTTTACATAAGTGATACTTCTAAAAAAATAGATGTTTCTTTTTCAGGTATCAGCCCAGATATTATGAAAAATGTGCTTCTTGCTTTGCATAGAAAAAGCTACGACGAGATAAAAATAGAGTTTAATAAGCCGGGTGTTGCTAAGGATATTCAAACGTTTTTGAATGAAATGCAGCTAGGGTTTGAGATAATAAAGCAGGAAAAAGATCATGTATTAATAAAAAGCATATCGAATCCTGAAGCTGAGCAGTTTGACAATCTTTTCAGGAGAATATTCAGAATTACAATAGAATACTCCAAGAAAATAGATGCAGTAATTGCAGATGACGAAGACAGAACATACAGCTGTCTTCTTCATGAAACATCAATAAATAGAATATCTAATTATTGCAAAAGAATCATAGTAAAAGAAAAAAAAAGCAACGCCTGTTTTCTTTATTCAATTATAGACAATTTAAATTTTATAGTTAAAGGACTCACATTTATTCTGGATGAAGTTAACAGCAGAGCAGTTTTTTCAAAAGAATTTCTGAATAAATATAGAGACATGGAAGATTTATTCTCCCAGATTTATGAACTTAATTACAAATTTTCTGTTAATGAATATGGTGTTTTAATCGGCAAATTGAGTAATCTTAAAGAGCAAATAGTTAAAGTGAAGTCGAAAAAAGCGAATGAGAAGGAAAGTTGGAATAATTTGATTTCAATTGTGAATGAATTGAATTCGCTTCTCGATTCAATTGTTTCAATGCAGTTCTAGGAGAATAATTTAAATGAGAACATAGAAATTGTGCGTAATATAATAGGGATAATGTGTGCTAAAAAATATCCCTAAAGAGTCATAAGAATTTTATTATTTAATCAAAGATATTTCTTTCAGAGGTGAGGATTTTATGAAAACAAAAATTATTTCAGTGATTGCGCTATTTGCGCTATTGGTTTTGACCACAATTTTGGTAGCAGTACCAAATGAAGCAAAGACAGTCGAAGAGACTCCAAATGTCTACAACATCGATGATCCATACGTGCAGACGTTGATAGTATGTACAAGATACTGTTCATGGTGTGTTAAGTATGGAAATTATGGCGCCTGTACAACTGCAGGAGGATGTTGCTAAACACACACATTAATAACTAAAATGCTTTTTTATTTTTTTTGATTTTAATTCTCAACTGAAAGTTCTAAAAAGGAAGCATCTGCAAAAATTGTTGTCTGGTTTTTATTGTTTTCAGCAGCATTTGCATAATTAATTCCTGCTACGTAAACATTTCCTCTTATAATTCCTTTCTCATTTTCTGTTTTGAAATTTTCATTAGAAACAAAATTTCTTAATTTATTATAATAATTGTTATTATCATACTTCTGGAATAATTCTATTGCTTTTATTGTTGACAAGGAATCTCTTGGAATTTCATTTTTATTTTTACCTGAGGAAATAAAAATATAATCTGTTCTAACAGGCTCGGAATTATTCATATAATAACTTAGCAATGTATTTTTTGAATCATAATATTCAAAATTTCTTGTAGAATCATAAATTTTGTCAATTGTGAGGATTATTTCTATATAGTCTTTTGTATACATTCCTGCTATACTTTTGAATTCATTTGCATTATTTTCATTTAATTCAACAGGTATTCCTATTGAAAATTCAGATGTAGATACAATTCGCCAGCCAGCTTTAGTATCTGGTATATCTCCATAAGGCGAACTTGCATTTACACTCGCAAACATATATACATATCCATCGCTGTCTATGTTGTTTTTTATGAAATCTCTGACGTATCCATCAAAAAATTCAAGGTATCTTCTTTCTCCTGTTTTTTCATATACAAACAAAAACAGGTCAGTATAATACAAATCATCGCATTGAGTTATTCCTTTCTGTCCATTGAAATCAGAGATTAAATGATTGCTTACATTTACAAGTTTATCAAGATATTTCTTATCTCCTGTGTGTTCATATGCGGGAATCAGGGCATACATGAATCTTTTTCCCGCAGTTCCATCAAATTCGCTGCTAAATATTGGTTCAGTGTATTCTTTTGCGTAGTCTTCAAGATAGGGGTATTTATCAGGATACTTAGAGGCATAATCGAAAAGCAGTCCTGCAAATGTTCCTGCTTCCTCTGTTTCAGGACCGACAAGAATCCAGTCTCCATTTACATTAAGGTGGCTGGGATACATGGGTTTTCCTGTTTTTTTGTCCCTGAATTCCCCTTTAATGAGTGGTTGATAGTATTTTTTCTCGAATGCTCTTTTTTGTATTTTTTTAATAGTTAATTCTAGTTCTTGAATGCTAGGGTTTGGATTTTGCTCAAGTTTTTTTATCAATGCATCTGTGCTTTTTACTTCTTTGTCCCATATTATTGCTGTGAAGTGTGCTGCAAATAGAAGCAGAATAATAAATAATGAAATAATTGCTGGCTTTTTGTATTTTTTTATCCTGTTAATTACTTTCTGTCTGGATTCTATCTGAGACATGGCTTTTATGCATTCTTTTTCAGTCTTGAATGAATTTGAAGAATCTATTCTTGTTCCTTTTTCTATGAGTTCTCGGACTGAACTTGTTATTTTTTTGTCTGCTTCAAAATTATGAGTTAATTTATCTGATATAATTTTGTTTTTGGACATATTAGAGTAGGGTTTCTTTTTAGTCAGCATTTCATGATATACAAGAAGCAGCTGATATGTGTCAGTTCGCCAGTCTATTTTTGAGGGGTTTTCTAAAAGTTGGGCTGGAGAAAGATAATTAATTGTTCCTTCTCTTTGCTTTGATTCTCCTTTGAATTTCGCAATTCCAAAATCTATAAGATATGGCTCTGCTTTGTTCTGTTTAACAAGTTCAACAAATTCTTTATCCACTCCTTTTTTTATTTTGTAGTCTTTTGCAGAAAGTATAATATTTGAAGGTTTTATATCGCAGTGTATTATGCTTTTTTTTCTGCGCTCGTATTTTACTTCATTATGAGTATAATAAAGTGCATTCATCAATTTTAGTATTATATTAGCTGCGGCATATCTTGGAAAATCTTCCTTTCTTTTTTTTAAAAAGTCAAGAACTTCCATCAGGGAA
>JBAZVA010000125.1:0-3203 GCA_041661165.1 Candidatus Woesearchaeota archaeon
TGCCGTTATTTGAAGAACTTTCTTTGGATGCAAAAATAAACTGGAGTAGAAATTGCAATAAGCGGGCAAAGAAATTAGCAGATCTTGCAACAACTCTTTCTACAAAAGATGATCGTTTGAATATTATTCAAGTTGAACCGATTTTATTAAATTTACAACATGGAAATACTTTGCCACTTTCTCATGCTCCATTTATTTATCTGAAGAAAACTCCGGATTTTCCCTGGAGTGAATTTCATATGGCTTTTTGTTGGAATGATATTGTGCTTGATCCAGCATATGGCGAACCTGTTAAAATTAAAAGTTATATTCCCGAAGCATTTGATTTAAGAAATACTCCTCTTGCAAAGTTTACTACTACCAAATATTTTCTGGATCATGTTGAGCATGAAAAAACTTTTTTGTACGATTCAAGGGGTAGATTGATAAAAGAAATTTATTTCTGAGCTTTTGGAAGAAATTAGGGAGAGAGGATAAATTATTTTTTTAACAGTAATAATTTTGGTGAAGGATTAAACTTCATAATGTCAATGATTGTGTGAATTCTTATTTCTTGAAGATTTTCTGATAGTGCATCTTTAATATTATTTATTGTATTTATTAATTCTTCATTTGAATTTGTATAGAATCTTAGTAAATAATTGCATGCACCATGACATTTTTTTAAGTAATAAATATTTTTAGTATTTTTTAAATAATCTATTTCTTTTTGAGTTATACTATTTTTTATGTTTAGTAAAATTAAATATCTCGATTTTCCCAATGTGGATCTCGCGGTTCTTACATAAAATCCTTGTATTATTTCTTGATTAATCATTTTTTTAATTCTATATCTCACTTCATCAACACTCAAACTTAATTTTTCAGCCAGATCTATAATTTTTGCTCGTGAGTTTATGCTAAGGAGATCAATCAATTTGATATCTTTTTTATCTAATCTTGAAAGTTCGTTATTCATATTTTTTGGTTTGTTGAGCAGATTACTACTTGATGGGCTGGTGGAATATATAATCGGTTCATCGGCAATAACAATTTTATAGTCTTGAATATTTTTCCAGAAATCAGTTTTTTGTAATATTTTCTTCATTTTTTTCCTGTTTGTAGCTAAAATTTGTAGTTCTAAATCGAATTCTCCCATTAACCAGGTAAGTCCTGATATGTGAGGATTTTTTAGTAATGGTTTAACTTGTTTTTTACTTATATATTTCATAGATTTTAATTTGCAATATATATTAAATTTGAATATTCCTAACTTTGTATAATTTAGCAATAAAAAGTAAGAGTGGATCACTCCCTCTTTTTCTAACTTTAATATTCTTTTTCTTACGCTGTCCTTTGAGATATGTGTAATCTTCGCAATTTGATTATAACTAAGTCTTGCATTATTTGAAATCGTCTTCATTATTTCGCTGTCCCTTTTATCTAGTTCGTATATCATCTTAATTTTAAAAAACTATCGTATATATACATTTCGTTTTGGCGCGTTTTTTGATAGAAAGAGAGATATACCTCTAATGCTAAACTCTTTTATGGTAACGGAAGAAGAAGATAAAAACAATAAAGAATATGCAAGCGAGTACGCAAGGGGAAGAAGTGGAGATGAATTTAGGGACTTTCTAGTGCAAGGAGGAAGAGACAAAGAGAGCACCGAGTACAAAGCATATCGTGATGGTGAACAGGATAGACATGAATACGGGTGGAAAAGTTCTGATGAATGTGGTTCTGGGGAGACGGATACGAGCTCAGATTCTTGCTGTTATATAACCTCTGCATGTTTAGATGACTTGGGTTTGTCAAGAAATTCTCCCGAAATGAAAGTTATGAAGGATTTGACAAAAAATTTTACTTTAAAATCTTTCTCAGGAAAAAGAGACTATATTACCTATGGTCGAATTGCTCCTCTGATTGTTCAGAAAATTAGAGCAAGTAATAATTGTTTAGATACTTGGAAACAGGTGTACGGACAATTGCAGAGAATAGTTCCAAATGTTGAAAAAGGAAAATATCAAGAAGGATTTAATCAATACAAATCTCTTGTACTTGGGTTAGAAGCGCAATTTATGAGTTAATTTTTTAAATAATTTCGTAAATTCATAAAAATAAAACTTTTAATAATGTTCTTTGAAATTTCTGATTTTTCTACTCTGATGGCCCCATGATAAAGAGTATTTTACCTTTAATATTTTTTTCATCAATTGGATATTTATCTAGTTTATTAATTACAATCATCCTTAAAAACCTTAAATTTATAAGATAGTCATGGCAAATTCGTTACCCCTATTTGAAAGATTGAAGCAAAAAAGCAGTTACAAAAGTTTTATCGATGAGAATGAAGGCTCATTTCTTTATGCTTTATTTTGTATTTTGTCTAATAAAGAAAAGGAAGGAGACAAAATACAATTTGATTTTTATATTCCCTCTTACAAAAAAGTTGCATATTCTGAATATCCTTTTGATGCGATTAAAGTTCAGAATCAGGGCGTAACTTTCGAAGGTAAAAAATTGGATTTGGGTTTGATTAATGTTGACGTTGAAGATTTGTGGGAAGTTGTAGAAAAAATTCAGCTTGAAAAAAATGATAAGGAAATTATTACAAAGATTATCGGGGTTTTGAGGGAAAGTGGATGGGACTTAACTTGTACTACTCAATCTTTGAATATGTTGCGAATAAAATTGGACGCGGTTACAAAAGAATGTACTAGTTATAAAAAAGAGAATTTGTCTAATTTGATTTCTATTAGAAAAAAGTAACTCGGCAGTATAAAATAAAAATTTTCGGCTACAAAAATAATTGCTTTGTGCAATTATCTATATTTCCGCGCCTTCACTCTTAGTTCGCGGGCGCGGTGTTTGTAAATGAAAATTTATGTTGTTGTAAACTTAAAAACTTTCTTAGAATATTGTGAAAACTTTTCCATTGATTTTTAAGAATTATTGGAATATTTTTTATGTATGGTCTTTTATTACCATGGTGAATCCTGGAAAATGGATAGGCAAGAATTCTTTCGTTCTTCTTAATAGTTGATGGTGATTTTCGAATCCATGAGTATATTTTACTTCGCAATATTCTAATCCGTTCCACCTATCTGGATTTTTTCTAAATTCCTCCTTTTTAATTGCTCGATTTAACTCTATTTTTTGAATTACGCGTTTATTTTTAAGATAAGGCGCCCATCTGTCTGTTTTTGGATACATAAATCTTA
>JBAZVA010000126.1:0-3199 GCA_041661165.1 Candidatus Woesearchaeota archaeon
TATTGATGAACAATATGATTATCGTAACGATAAATGTAATGCCACTAATGAAGGTTTATTTGATAGGTATAAAAAATATACAGATGCTTGGTATAAGAAATCAGAAAAAGGAAAACAATTAACACAGAAATATGAAAGATTATAACACATTTATATCAGAAAATAAAATAGACATTGAGATGACATTACCTAATGATGTTATCAGAATTGCTAAAGAATATCATAATGCAGGTAAAGATTTATTTGTTGTCGGCGGCGCTTGTAGAGATTTTATACAAGGTAAACAACCACATGATTATGATTTAGTAACAAATGCTTTACCAGAAGAATCTAAAAGAATATTAAAAGATTGGAATGTTAGTGATGAACAAGGTAAAAATTTCGGAGTACTCAGAGTCTACACAAAAGACGAACCATCTGGATTCGAAATAGCAGTGTATAGAAAAGATATTTCTCATGGAAGAGATGTTAAAGGCGATGAACAAAAAGTAGAAATAGGTAATCATATAACCATTGAAGACGATGTAAAAAGACGTGACATCACAATTAATTCGATTTTTTATGATATAAATAAGAAAGAAATAATAGATTTAGTCGGCGGTATCGAGGACATAAAAAATAATATAATAAGAGCCGTAGGCGATCCAGTAAAAAGATTTGAGGAAGATCGGCTACGTATATGTCGAATTTTTCGTTTCGCAGCAAGAAATAATTCAAAGATAGATGAGAAAACCACCAAAGCCATTAAAAAAGATAATCGTTTAAATGGTATATCACCGAAAGATGATGTTTCACAAGAAAGAATAGTAGAAGAATGGAATAAAATGTTAGATAATTGTAAAGGTGATACAAAAATATTCGATAATTATCTAAAACTTCTTGAGGAATTTAATATGTGGAGTCAAATGTTTCCTGATGTAAATATAAACAAAGATATTTTAGAGAAAGGTGTACCTTCACTCGATAATTATGTTTTATTTCCTATATTATTCAAAAATGATAAAAAAGGTTATAATTATTTAATTCAGAAAATAAAATTACCTGGTGATGTCACTGATCATATAAATTTTTTCCACGAATTATGCGGACATTTAGAATCTAAATATGTTTATTTCTTGTATAAAATGAAACAAAGATATCACGTAGATGATAATAATATAAGAATTTATTTTGATTACTTTGGTCTTGATAAGACTTTTATAGAATCATTTATTGAATATAGTAATGATCCTATCGAAACTCGTGGCGAAGAGATGATAAAATTAGGTTTTAAAGGAAAAGAAATCACTAACGAAATCGAAAGAAGAGAAACTGAAAGATTCGAAAATGAATATTTAAACTAATCAATCCACTTTTCAGTTTCCTTGATGGCTTGTTTTTTCTTATCGAAAATCTTTACAAATTGAGGATCCCAATATTCTTTAAATTTAGAATATTCAGGTTGAATTAAAATATAACTTTCTTTTATTTCTAAAACCTCGCCAAGTCTCCAAGGTGTCATAGCACCAAATGCGCAATATTTATTCATTAGATTTTAAATATTTTGAATATACATAACCTGACCATATAGCACCTGTTATACCAGATATAATTTGTGGAAATAGGGTAACTGGAAATAACAAGACAAGTAGGAACAATAGTACAATAGCACCAACAAACCAAATCAAAAGATATTTTAATATTTTATTCATCATTATTAAATTTCGTTTAATGTTTTATAATTTTTTTGAATTTCTTCTTTCACAGCCTCTTTACTACTTCCAAGCTTTTTAACCAAATAGTCTATTAAAACATAATCTGGTAAATATTTAAGATTACAAATGGGGCAATGTTTTTCAGGAACATTATACCATTCTAAATCATATGTATCTTCATCATAATCAAATTCAGTATCTTCATCTTCTGGATCAAAATCATCTTCATTTCCTCTTAATTTTTCCAAAACTTTTTCAAATTCTTCTGAATCGACTATATGTTCAGAACAAAACATATGACCTTTTTCACAAGTTCTCATATCAGCGTCACTGGCACACATATCCATTCCACTGATATTTTCTCCACAGCATTCACAAATAAAACTACTTGAACTACTGTTGCTTACAAATCCATTTCTAATCTTCATCTTTTTTACTTTTATTTTTCTTTTTTATTTATATCAATTTTCATAAAAAAGGTTTTAGAAAAAAATGACTTTTTTAGTTTAATATATACTTTATAGAAAATTATAAATTCGTTAAAATGTTAAAAGCTTATAAATATAGAATATATCCGTCAAATAAACAAAAGGAATTCATGTCTAAAATATTTGGACAAGTTAGATTTGTTTATAATCTTGGATTAGAAACTAAAATTATGGCTTATACTGGAAATAGAAAGAATATAGATTGTTTCGATTTAGTAAAACAGATAAAAGAATTAAAAGACAATGAATATTCTTGGTTAAGTGAATCTCCAATGCAGTCATTACAAATGTCTGTTAGAAATTTAGACAATGCTTATACTAATTTCTTTCGTGGAAAAGGATTTCCAAAATTTAAAAATAAACATTCTAAACAATCATTTCAATTACCACAAGGTGTATTTTTATCAAAAAATAATAAACAAATTTTTCTACCGAAACTTAAATATGTTGATATAGATTTACATAGAGAATTTAAAGGTGATATAAAAACAGTGACAGTAAGTAGAAGTGTAACCAATAAATATTTTGTTTCTATATTAGTAGATAATAAAAAAAGAATTACCAAATAACATCAGATGGAAAGAAATTCGAGAACAAAGGTTTCTTTAAATCTATGATGAGTAAATTAAGAGTTGAACAAAGAAGTCTATCAAGAAAGAAAAAAGGAAGTAATCATTACAAAAAACAAAAAATGGTAGTTGCTCTTTTACATGAAAAAATCAGAAATCAAAGACAAGATTATCTGCACAAGATTAGTAAGTACTTGGTTGATAATTATGATACGATTTGTATTGAAAATCTTGCTGTAAGTAATATGATTAAAAATCATTGTCTTGCAAGAGCAATTTCTGAAATGGGTTGGTTTACATTTAAAACTTTTTTAGAATATAAATGTGAATGGTACGGAAAAAATTTATCTATCATTGGTAGATTTGATCCAAGTAGTAAAACTTGTTCATCTTGTGGAAAAATTAATAAAGAATTGACTCTTAATGATAGAGAATGGAAATGTAAAAA
>JBAZVA010000127.1:0-1299 GCA_041661165.1 Candidatus Woesearchaeota archaeon
AAGACGCGATTGCTCTTGGTTGGGATTGCCCCCGAGCTTCAATACTTTTACTTCAAAAAGAGTGGAATTCTGAAAATTACGAATTCAATATTCAAACATTGGGTCGTATTATGCGTATGCCAGAACAAAAGCATTACGAATCTTGTGAGGATTTAAATTTTGGTTATGTATTTACTGCATCAGATAACTTTACGATTGTTGAAGATATAGCAAAAGATTACGCTAGCAGTGCAACAATGTTGAGAGATGACACAAAATATAGAGATATTGATTTGCCCAGTGCTCAGATTCGAAGAAAAAGGGAGATAACTCGTCTTCAAGCCCCTTTCAAAAAATGTTTATTTGATTCTGCTGAAGAATTAGGAACAAAAAAGAAAATAGCGACGAGCATAGCTACTTATAAAAAAGTAATTGGTGTTGGTGGTTCTGCAAAGACTATTGATGAAAAAAGGAAAGATATTGATTTTAAGAATGAAATTGAAATTGAAAAAAATAGAGAGGAGGTTTTTGATTTATATAATCGTTTTTTGGAATCTTGCACTGTTCCTTATGCAAAATCTGATTCAACCAATACTTTAAAAAGTCATTTACGAGCACTTTTCATATCTTTATTTAAGATAGATGACGAAGATCAAATCGCAAATATTATTATAAGAGATAAAAATAAAACGGAAATTGAAGAGCTGATTGACCTTGCAAAAACAAAATATGCAAATCTTTCAACACAACAAGATACTATAGTTGGAAGCAACGATTGGCAAATTCCCAAAGACATAAGCGTCTTTAATGATTTTGAGGAGCAGACTGAAATACAAAAATCTATAATGTCGCCTTATTACTTAAAGAAAGATAAGAACTCAAGACTTACAATTTCAAAACCTGAAACTAAATTTGTATCAAAACTTGAATCATCAGATAATTATTTGGTTTGGTGGTTTAAAAATGGAGAACGAGAAAGTAAATTTTTTGGAATACCATATAAAAAACAAAATCCTAAAAGTGGTGAAGATGCTCTTTATGGTTTTTATCCTGATTTTATCCTAAGGACAAAAAAAGAAACCATCATTGTTGAAATTAAGGACGATAAAGATTTTAAGAATGAAAATCTTTTAAAACTTAACGCGGGTAAGGCATATATTGAAAAATATAAAGGAAAAGATAATGTTTTATTCTTCATTCTTTCTCCTAGAGACTACATATCTTTCTTTAATAATCTTGCAGAACAGAGTCTTGATACATTTGCTTCAAAATATGAGTATGATTTGGTTCGTTTCTCACAAAGTCGCAAAGTTATTTCCA
>JBAZVA010000127.1:1309-3158 GCA_041661165.1 Candidatus Woesearchaeota archaeon
AGCCACAAAAGCAGAAAATAAAGAAGATCAAGAATTGTTAGATTTGTATGAGGAAGAATTGACACAAGCAATCAAAAAAATTAAAGATATTGAAACCGAAAAGGAAATACTAAAAATTGACCTTGAGAACGCAAAAATAATGTTAAATGAGGAATCTGCTATTTTCGTAGAACAAGATGTTAAACTCCCAAAACCATTTAATATTTGCATTATCGGAGAAACTGTTGATGATAATTTAATTTTGAAGGACGCAAGAAAATATTTCACTAAATATGGACTTGGAGTTACTGATTGGGATATTCAATTTATATCCAACTCTAAACTCAAAAGTTCAGATGTTTTTTCTGGACTTAAAAGGGGTCAAACTAAATATAATTTGATTATAACCGCACAAATTTTTCACCACTCTGCAAAAGGAAACGAGAGTGCAAATCTTTTAACAGAACTAAAGAAGCCTAAATACATTAATCACGTTGTTGGTTGTTCCCCAAAGGATAAATTGTCTGTAAAAGAGTTTTTGTTTGCCCTTGAAGGGTATATTTCTAAATTTTAGTAAATATTTTTAAAAGTGTTTCTATTTTATAAATAAAAAATATATAAATATCATGTCCGAATACTACAAAGCAAACCGAACAAAAAATATTTATGATTAATAAATTTCCACAACTTAACTTAAAACAATTTGCTCTCGACTATAAATCATTTTACGAGGCAACTTGCGGTATTCTTAAAGAAGCCGAGACAAAAGAAGTATTAAAATACATACTGACAGATGATATTAATTCTCAGTATAAATATAGTGATACAAAAAGAAGTGGTTATACGACAACTGATTTTTTAAAAAAAACTTATTTAATGGGTGATCAAGAAATTTTCTTGTCCTTTTTTAACGAAATATTACCAAATATATTTTTATATATGGGTAAAGAACGGTGGGAGTACAGCAATATAGATACTGAATTAAGATCTAATTTTGAAATTATAATTTATAAATTTGCTGATTTAATAGTAAAATCAAATAATTCTAGTGTTTTTAATTTAGATTTTTACTTTGAAAAAAGTAGTCGTGATTTTAGAAGAAAACTAGACGAAGTAACTACAGACTCTATTAACTCTAATACCGACAGCTTAGACGGTGATAATAAAGTTCGATATCAAGAATGTGTATCCGATTTTCTTTTGTATAAAAAAGATGCTAATAATAAATTATTTTATAATGAATCTTTAGATAAATTAAAAAAGGTTGTTGAAAACACTTTGCAAAATAATTATAAAAGACCAGACGGTAGTTTCCCTATGATTCACAAAAAGAAGGAAGTATCAAATATTTTATTTGATGGCAACAACACTGAATTCGAAAATCTTATTGAGTATGTTATAAAAAACGTTCATCACGAGGAAGGAGGTAAGCCAAAGAATTTTACTGAAAAAGAGTATGTGTATTTATGGTTAGAATTAAATAAAATTCTTTATCTTTTAAACAGATATAAGAAGTAATCTTCTTTATATATTTTACGACTTGCGAGGGCAGTCCTTGCGAGAAAAGCAAATCGAAAATAATCTATTGACGAGGAGACATTTGAACAAGCTAAAGAAAATGATTTAAGTCTAGACGAAGCAGAAGAATTTCAAGATTAACATTCCAACATTCTCAAGAATGTGAGAATGTCCCACAATAACATACCAACAAACTGGAGTTTGTAAGTATGTTGTATTCTCTAATTCGCGCGCTTGTCCGCCCCTGGAGGGAATAGGCGAATAGTTTAGAAATTAAAATAATTTTCTTAACATTAAAAATTTGGCAGTTTTTATAAAAACTGCTATTATTATAAATATGATATTTAATCTA
>JBAZVA010000128.1:0-3128 GCA_041661165.1 Candidatus Woesearchaeota archaeon
ATCAAATCCAATCTTAAAGTAATCAGTGATAGGAACTCCAAAAATAGCAATGAATTTTGCCCCATATTTTTCTGTCATCCGTTTATTATGTGTCACAAAATAATCTTTAACAGTATTCATATTATTACTTTTCTGCTTTTGTAAAAATTAATTTACCATTTTTTAACAGATTTTCAACTTCATTTTCAACAGCATAATTAAAAAACCACCAAATATTACCATTAGCAATAAATTTTCCATCATCATCAATATCAAATTCATCAGTAATGATCGGTGCAGCCGTTAAAGCCCCAATTTGTTCTGGTTGAACCCATCCCCATCCATTACAAATCCAATCCTCAAACAACTCATCCAAAGCAATTTGCGTAGCCAATGATAAGAAACGTTCTGATTCGGCAAGAGCATCAGGAGTAGGCGTAATTTCAAGATTGCCATTGTCCAAAATCTTTAAATTAACATAATAACCATGTCCCAAGTCTTTCATTGTTTTATTTATCCTAAAACATGTGCCCATAGAAACCTAATTACTAAATAAAAACATGGGAATACGATAGTAATTAATAAGAACAAACCTCCAATAACGAGCATCAACTCACGCAATGTATATGCTTTCTTAATATTTTTCATTGTTTTATTTCCTTAAAAGATAATTAAGTGCAGGTAAAGAAATACTCAAATAAACAATCCAAAGAATCCAAAGAATCCAAAGAATCCAAAGAATAATTACGAGCATCATCTTATTTTTAAATATTGTTTTCATAGTACATATCTTAAAAATTATTTTTCGCAGGGAAAATTATTTATCAACTATCTTTTTCCCACAATATTGACAAGTTTTTTGATCGTTATATTTTCGAGGTTGATTCTTGGTGGGACAGAAATAAATCTTACGTTCTTTATTGTCATCATCTTGAACAACAAAGGCTTCGTGATTCTTAATAGTTTTCATTTTTACATCCTTTTCAATTCTTCTTTTTTTGAATCTAAGTCACATTTAGGAACATAACCCCCAAAAGGGCTTTTAACCATCTCAAGATCAGGAAATAAATCTTTAACGAAATTCATTACTTCTTGAAGCATTTGTTGTTTATTTTCTCTGTTACAACAAAATGATTGTCCTCCATTTTCCCAAAAAGAAGCATGTTTATTAATGTTTCGACCTTTAACATGAACAATCCAATGAGAAAGTCTCATAGTTTGAGCAGTAGAATATACAATCATGGGATGCCCACTCGCAACTAATTCATAATTGTTATAAATATGAAGATTATCTCGTATTTTATTTTTTAGTGTTGTCATATTATCTTTCTAAATTTTTATTTTTTGCAGGGAAATTTTAAATTAATTTCATAGATTGCAAACCTTCTAAAAAAAAATCTAATGATAATTTATTCATAGTAGGCCAATTTTTAGGACTTATCCTAGCACAAATATTAATATACAAAAAAGCAGTTTGTTCAATACTGAAATATATGTTTTTTCTTAATACTTCTTCTAATACATAAACAAATTGTTTTTGATATTCTGTCAATGAATCCTTGTGCAGAAAAAGTTCCTTAAAGAGTTTTTCTACATTTCGCATAGAATAATTCGTAGATAATGCCTTCGTTGGATCTGCTAGTGCTATCATTTTTCATTTCCTGCTTTGGCAGAATAATTATCAATAATAATATGATATTTAAAAGTCCATTTAGTGGGATCAATAGAACCTTTTCCACTCCTACAATCAAAGTTAGATGTCACTCTTGAAATATTCACAGGTTTATTTAAAACAATATCATTTCGATGATCACCTGGTATTCTCATATATTCCTTCGTATTTTTAAGACGAATTAAAGTTCGATTATCTTTATATTTTACATCAACAATTTCAGTATTCTCGAAATCTGATGTAATATTCGTCGATGACATCCAAACAACAGGATACAGATAATATTGTTGATAATACATAAAACATATCAACAAAACAGCAGCCAGTAATAATATTTTTTTCATTTTTTATACCTACTTTCTAATGAATAATATAATTATAATGGTTTGCAGGGAAATAAAAAATGAATTATCTACTATTTTTAAAATCATTTTAAATAATAAACATAATCATTAAATATATTAATAAAATTACAGCAAACAACAATACCAAAACAAAAAAATAAAACTCTTTTGGTGTCACTCGGAGCCTCCAATAAACTGTATCTCTTGGCGACTCCTTTCGTTAATGAAACATAAATCCTAGTTTCTGTTTCCCCTATTAAGCATGATAAAATCCATCAAATGAATCATATCGTTTCAAAATATCATCAATTTTATAAATAGCCATTTTTGTTAAATCTACACCAGCATCTAAAGGATCAATTTCTGATAAAAAATCTATATCCCTTGCTGATACTAACAATGTGTTACCTGCTTCGTACCAAGGAGCATTAATTACATCTTGAATATCATCTTGAGTTAAATCATGTATATTAGGCATAACAACCAAATCATTTGGAACTTCATTATCATACTGATCTTTCATTATCTTACCAGTTTTAACATTAAGTTCAACTACTTTTTCAGTTTGAAACTCAAATTTCTGTACAAGAATAAAATTCTCTTGTGTATTATTTTTTGTATAATCCTTATTTTCAATATGATAAACAGACAAAAAGTTTCCCTTAATATGATAATAATATTCAATGTCTCCATGAAAATCTTCGCAAATGCCAAAGCCAGTACATTGA
The DNA here is from genome assembly GCA_041661165.1 of Candidatus Woesearchaeota archaeon. GTDB lineage: Archaea > Nanobdellota > Nanobdellia > Woesearchaeales > JBAZVA01 > JBAZVA01. Next base: position 2,724 of record JBAZVA010000128.1, read on the forward strand.
ATCTGATGTTGAATCAAATGATACATAACCCAAGCAGACATATATTCAACATCATCCATTCCTCGTCGTTTCTGAAACAAACAAATAGTAGGAATTAAAAGTTTTAATACTCCTGAATTCCCCTCCGGATAACCGTCGCTATGACGATAAAGAAGAGCGTTCGGTTTCATAAAATCGTTATTATCTTTGTCCGAAAAACCAATCTGACATCTTGTACTCATTTTTCAATACCTCATCTTTCTATTATATATTAAATTTATTTTAAAATGCAGGGAAAATTTAAGGGATGACTTCGATGAAAGTCCCATCCTTTTGAACTTCTTCAATTTGTTTTTGTATCTTACGATAACGTGCCAATTCTTTTTCTTGTAAACTATCAACCATAATTTCTCCGATACGTTCTTC
>JBAZVA010000129.1:0-3120 GCA_041661165.1 Candidatus Woesearchaeota archaeon
TTATTAGATTCATTGGTATCAGATGTTGCTTTGGCAAATTCTCTAACAAGTACTGGGGTTATTGATGGGGCTACAACTAGTAAATTTTGAGGAGCGTGTTCTTTTAGAAGAATGTCGCATCTCAGAGTCGTTAATGCATCAGGAAATGTCTGAGAAATTTGTGATGCTGCATCCATAAACAATACTGATGTTTTTGGAGTGATAGAAATTAATCTAGCGAAATTTTCTCCTGTTACAAATCCTAATGAATGTAGATTGTTATCAATTTCATGTAATCCAAAAAACTTAAATAATCTTAAAGACATTCCAGCTATTGAGTGAACGGCAGGTGAATTTTTATACTGTTCATCTGTTGAATAGTCAATTGCATATTTAAATATATCATGAGTTGATAAGTTCCAAAGTATAGGGGTTGTCGTTGATAATTCTCTATTTTCTTCAAAAAATGCCAAAACTCTCTTTGTTTTTGCATCTAAGATATGTTCTTCAAGCTCTTCGCTTAGAGCAACGCCATCTCTTAAGGCGCTTCTGAATTCTTGAGCTTCTCTTTCTGAGAATACGTGGCTACTTTTTACTTCAGTATTTAATAAACCTCCGCCAAATATAATAACATCGCTTTTTTGTAGGTCACCTAAATTTTCAGTTCCTTCAAAATGTGCATATGAGATATTATCGGACGGTAATTTCATTTTGAAAACTTCACCATTAAATTTAAATTCTGGAACAATTCCTGCTTCAATTTTTGATGAGTTAAGCAAGTATCTTGTGAAAAAGATTTTTTCTTTGCCAATTCTCATGGCTTTTGATTGAAATGGTTTTAATGATTGTCCATATAAAGATAAAGCCGGTTTGAGGTCTTTAGTATTTGCATGTGAATATCCTACAAGTATAGATATCAATCTTTCTTCCATCGTATTTCCTGCATTTTGGAGAACATGTGTTGAACATAAAGTTATTCCAAAATATTTTGTAGTAATAGATTGTTCTTGAGTTGTCGTAATAGGCTTTTCTTGATCTGAAGGAAGATGTGACTCTATGGTTTCTAATGGTGCGAATGAGGAAAGTGCCGTACCAAGTGCTAATAATTTCAAATATGTCATAATAAAAAAATATATAATGTATATTAAATATGTGTTAATTTTGAAGATTTATTTTGCTGAAAGTCTGAAAATTTGACCATAATTCCAAATTAATTTTAATTTGTTAGTGGAATCTGATTTTATTTCATTTATAGAAATGGATTTCAACTCTTTGCTATTTTTTTTTGTAGTTTCATCGTCTAATAATTCTATTTTTTCTTGCTTGTGTTTAATTTGTTCTTGAATTGTTTTATCAGAATTTCTTTCTAAAAGTTTATATGCTGTAATTTGATCTTCCATTGATGTTATCTTGGTTCTAAATGGCCCGTTATTAGGCTGAATTAGAATTAAAAACAATGTCCACATGTTTTTATGTTATTGTTATTTGCTTGTTTTTACAATTGCATATTTGTTGTTGAGATCAAAATTAATATAATTCCCAAAAGTAATAAAAAAAACATGAATTTTTGAATAAAATTTTTTTATCTATGTCCAGAATTGGTTGTATGTGTTAATAATATTTTCATAGCAATAAATTTTTGAAAGAGATGGATCGAATATGTATAGACCAATGCGTTTTAGCGAAATTGTTGGCCAAGAGGTCGTCGTTAAGCTTATAAAAAGTGCTTTGATTCACGATAAGCTTTCTAGATCGATTATTTTGCATGGGCCTTCTGGTGTTGGTAAAACTACAATTGCACGTTTAATTGCTGCTTGGTATGTCTGTACCCAGCGTACAAATGACGATATCTGCGGTAAATGTGAAATGTGTAAAGCCATTCAGAATGATTCCCTTATTGATGTTCTTGAATTTGATGCGGCAAGTAATACTAGCGTTGAAGATATGCGTGAAATTTTGAATCAATGTAATTATGCTCCTCAATATTCTTCAAACAAAATTTTTATTATCGATGAAGCTCACATGCTTTCTCGTAATGCAATTTCTGCTTTGCTAAAAACGCTTGAAGAAACTGCAGATCATATTCGTTTTATTTTAGTTACAACTGAAATTGATAAAATTTCGAATCCTATTCGTTCGCGCTGTTTGTGTATACAGATGCAATCTATAAAACCATCTGAAATTACTATGCATTTAAATGCTTTGCCAAATATCAAAATCGATGAATTGGCTATAAAATTATTGATTAATCTTTCGAATGGTTCTATGCGTGAGGTTTTGAGTATTGTTGAGCAAGCGAGTATTTTGAGTGATACAGTTGATATGAATATTTTGACTCAAATTTTATCTTTTGCTAATGATAGTAGTGTTGAGGATTTGATGCAAAAGATTGTGACTGGTGATTTTGTCGGCGTTTTTGATCTGTTGCAATTAATTCTCCAGGAAAATGTTTCTTTGTTATCTGTTTTGAATCAGTTGATTCAGCTGTGTCGTGAAAAAATTCTCCATGCATTGAATGCTTCTGTTAAGGAAAAATTACTAATAAATTTAATCGATTTGAATAAATTATATTTTTCTAGCACGAAAATAGCTTTTTTTAGCGAGTTCATAACAATTGGATTAACTGAAATTGCTTATAAAAACAAAGCAGATTAGTATAGTAAATTCATTGAATTGATAAAGTTGCGACTTTTTTTTTAATGTCTTTACACATATAATACTAACTATGTTAGTCAAAAAATTAGCTGATTTGAAAAAGAGAGCAATAACTGCATTTGTGGGTATATCAAGCTTGCTTGTTTACAAATATTTTATACATGATTGGCGTGGTGAATATAATGCTACTGGTGATGATTTTTTTATTGGGATCTTGTTTTTAGTTCTTTATTCGGAAATGTTGATAGCATGCTATATCTCTACAACATCTTTGTTGAAACGTATTTGCGTGTTTATTTTTAAATGGATTTATTTAGTTGTTGGTCTTATTTCAATGTCATTTGTGTTTTCTAGTGATTTTTTCTTGAGCTTTTTCGCTTCGGTTTTTTTCGTAGATACATCTGCATATTTAGTTGGCAATTTATTTAAAGGACCTAAGCTATGTCCAAGTATTAGTCCTAATAAAACTGTTTCTGGATTTATTGG
>JBAZVA010000130.1:0-3081 GCA_041661165.1 Candidatus Woesearchaeota archaeon
TTATTTATTTCATCTTTTGAATAAAAAGTAGCCATACAATATTTAACAAATGTTTTAAATAGAGATTCTAATCTATCAACCCCATACATATCTGCAATTTCAATAAAAACACCTTCATTTAATAATTTTCCATTATTATCAAACGATCCAAACGATTTAATTAAAATATTTTGCAGAAATTTACTATCTTGATAAGGCAATTCCATAGTATTATTCTTAATTTTTTTAAATGTTGATAAGGCCGCAATTAAAAAATCTCCAAATGAAAAATTCATTCCGTATCGTTCTTTAATATGCTTAATTTTATTTTCACGATATACTTCGTGATCTCCCTTAGGATCAGAATCGGCATGTCTTATTTGACATTCAACCGGATATGAAACCATTTTTTTCTTTTCTTTATCATACAAACGAGCTCTAATATTGCAATGCAACGCAACATGTCCGCCAGTACTAAATATCTTCGTGCCTCCTGTAATAAAAGAAGATTGCAACTCTAGCATATCAATATTTGTTCCTAAAATAGCACATAATATACCATGAATTTTCGAAACATTCTCCAAACAACCTTTGAAATCAAAAATCGATGCATCATAGCCACCTTCTTTAAAACTTTTCAAGCCATCTGTTAAATCCTTAGAATCTTCATCAGACAATACAATCATAAATCTTATTTTATCTCCAATACTCTCAGGCCTTGCAAAAGCCTGCGGAATCATTTTTTCAAAAATAGATTGAAATGATTTCCCATCATGAACACAAAGATCTTTAATAATTATTGAATTATCAACAAGTTCACCATTTTTATCAGGATTCAAAATAACATTTCCATTATTATCCTTAACAACATGCATTGAAAATTTATCTCTTAAATATGAACTAAATCTATAAACATCTTCTTCATTATGAACCATCGACAAAATATCAGCTACAAGCATAAAGTCTAATTTAACTACAGCATCAACAAAGATTTTAAAAGTTTCTTCATTAAAAGGTAAAGTTTCTGAAATAATTTTTGCCAAAGCAGAAGGATCATTACAATCAGCAACATTAGGACATATATCCTCCTGAAGAATATTCAAAATCTGTCCATTCATTTTTTCACCTAATTCATTTAATTCTAATTTTCCTTTATGTGCTATTTCCAATTCTTCAAATATTTTATAAAAAGAATGCATCAACTCAACCAATTCTTTTTCTAATCTGCTAATCTTAAAAGGCTCATTTTTATCAGAATAAACAAAATCATTTTTCAACTCAGCAATCATGTCTAAAGCTTCTTTAAAACTTTTAGGAAAATTTGCAATCGCAACTTTTTCATTTCTTAAAGAAGACATTAAATTGCACAATAACTTAAAAATGCTATCTCTAAAATTAACTTTATTTTGATTAACTTTATTCTCAGATGAAGCAGGTAAATCCCAATCAAAAAAACTATTAAACTTTGTTAAATAAAATTCTTGTTTATCAGGCTTAATTTCTCCAGAAGATTCTCCTTCAAACAAATATGATCCCATCTCAGCACGAGGTAATGATTCTCCATTCAAAGATTCAACATCTAAATCATTAAGTGTAGATATAAAATCTTCATCAACAATCAACTCAGAATCAGAAACTGTGTCATCAAATTCACCATTAATCCTTTTTTCAGTAAAATTATATAATTTAGGGATAAAATCATTCTCAAATAAATATTTAGCTCTTACTGTTCTTTCAGTAGTTTCTCTCCATATAGAAGACAATGGCATTTCGCTAACTTCATTTCTAGTCGCAAGCAAATTAGTTAAATAAAAAGGCACTTTATTTTTTGACCCTAAAAGTCTTAGCAATAATTGAATATGAGCCTTTTTTGCTGAATTTACATTTATTAAAATTTCTCCTTGAGGATAAAACTTTTTATATATATCAATAACTTTAACAGATAAATATGTTTTCAAAGTTTCATAATCCCATATCTTATAAAAACCCATTTTCGAAAGTTCGTCATATATAGAATATGTTTCATTAAAAATAGCATCCTGTATAGCATCTGCTTTCGGATCATTCTCTTTCAAATGCAAGTCTTCAGATAAAAAAGCAAGTATTACATCTTTTATACTATCTCTTATTTCAGTAACTTCTTTGTCTTTTTTCGATTCAGCAACAACCGCCTCTTTAACAAGAGTCTCTGAAAACTGAATTGGCACAACAGGATCAGTCAAACATATACTTTTAAACTCAGGCACAACATCAAGTCTTGCACCTTCCTCGCATCCTTCACAAGTATCACAACGATCTAATTTCATGTTATTTTTAATTTAACTAAAGACTATTTTATACATCAAAACCAAGCGTTTGTCAAACGCCTAAGCCTGAAGTCGTGCCTTAGGTTACTAATTTTTCATTATTAGTCAAATAAAAATTTTTGGAAGTTAGAAAATCATGGAATAATGTTTTAAATAAAACAAAAAAGGATTTCAAAATGAATCCTTATTTTTGGTGGGCGCTAAAGGATTTGAACCTTTGACCCTCTGGGTGTAAACCAGATGCTCTAGCCAGCTGAGCTAAGCGCCCTCAAATTTTTAACGTGTAATTTTTATCACAGCCAGCTCTTTATAGCAAGCAAAATAATTACCTTTTTATTCATAGTAGATCCGATCATAAATTCAGGATGACAAAATCACCTCTATTTTCTATGAACAGTAAGTCCTCCAAATATTGCGCCAAGAATAGCGCCAGCGCCCATTCCTAAAAACGCTCCAATTTCAACAGGAAGAGGAGAAAAATCAGGACTATGAATAGAATGATTAACAATAAACACAATCAAATTTCCAAAAGCAAATCCTAAAATTATTCCGCAAAAAATTCCTATAACAACAAACGTTACAAGCTCAGCAAAAAAATTTAATTTTGCATTTTTCATAATTTTTAATAGTTAAATTATAGATATAAATTTTTTAGTAGTAGATCCGATCACAAGTTCAGGACGACAGTTTTCTGCCCAGGAGAGGACTTGAACCTCCACCCCAAAATTTCAGGACAAGCACCTCAAGCTTGCGTGTCTACCATTCCACCACCTGGGCAAAATCTTTAAGTGGCAAA
>JBAZVA010000131.1:0-3021 GCA_041661165.1 Candidatus Woesearchaeota archaeon
TAAAAGATATTGTAAAATTATCAAAAGTGGTTGATGTAGATAAAAATCAAATATTTTCTAATGAGAAATCACGGCAAGCAATATCTGACCTTGATAAAAAAGTGGAAATGTTAAATGTAAGATTAGAACATATGAATAAATCAGACATGGATAATCAAATTAAAAAAATAGAAGAACTTGGAACTAAAATGCTTGAAGTTAACAAATTACTTGTTGCAAAGATGAGGAACCAGAAATAACTATGACTGATTAATTATAACTGATTAATTATAATTATTAATATGAAAATATAACCAGTATGAAAATATGACCAATATAAAAATATAATTGACATGAGAAAGTAATATAACGGAGTGACAACATGAATGCCGATGAAATTTCCAAAAAAAATCATACAAACTTTAAAAAAATATCTTGGTATAATTTGGAAATAAAAGAAATATGTGACAAACTTCGATCAAGTGAAGCAGGGCTTTCTGATAGAGAAGCAAAAGACACGTTAATGTGTGTCGGAGAAAATTCAATACTAACAAAAAATAAAATTAGCATCATAAGCATACTTGCAAATCAATTCAAAAGTTTTTTCATATTTATATTGTTCTTTGCAGCATTATTATCTTTATCGCTAAAAGAATATGTAGATGCCAGTGTGATAATATTTATAATATCAATTGGTGCAGTAATTGGATTCATACAAGATTTAAAAGCAGAAAAATCCATTGAATCTTTAAATAAACTTACTTCGCTTAAAGCGATAGTTGTTAGAAAAGATGAAAATAACAAAAGTAACACTGTGGAAATTTATGCCAAAGAACTTGTTCCTGGAGATATAGTATTATTAGACACAGGTTCAAAAATACCTGCTGATCTTAGAATAATAGAATCAAATAATCTTGAAATTGACGAGTCAATTCTTACAGGAGAAAGTGTCCCTGTTGAAAAATCCGCATGTAATTTGAAAAATAATGTAATACTATCCCTTAGAAAAAATATGTTATATTCAGGAACAATCGTAACAAAAGGAACAGCAAAAGCTATTGTTGTTGAAACAGGACTTAAAACTGAAATTGGAAAAATATCAAAAGAACTAAATGAAATAGAAGAACAACACACACCCTTACAACATTCTTTAGATGTATTTGGAAAAAGAATTGGAATTGCTGTTATCATTGTATGTTTATTTGTATTTTTAACTAATACTTTAAGAGGATACGATTTCATCACTTCTCTTTTAGTTGCAATATCACTTGCAGTTGCAGCAGTACCTGAAAGTCTTCCTGCAGTTGTCACCATATCTCTCTCAATAGGAGTTAGATGGCTTTCAAAAAATAATGCTTTAGTGAGAAAATTATCGGCAGTAGAAACGCTTGGCTGTACTTCCGTAATATGCACAGATAAAACAGGAACTCTTACAAAAAATGAAATGACAGTAACACAATTATTCATTGGAGGAAAAGATATTTCCGTAACCGGAAAAGGATACGACTCAAAAGGAGATTTTATTTTATCCGGGAAGAAAATAGACATTACTAATAATAAAGAAGTTAAAAAAATAATGGAAATATCTTCACTTTGTAATAATTCTTCAATAAACTTTTCAAATCAAGAATTTACTGGAGACCCTACTGAAGTATCGTTACTAGTTTTAGCAAAGAAAGGAAACGTTGATTATTGTAAATGTTTAGAAAAACAAAAAAGAATAATTGAACTTCCTTTTGATTCTGTAAGAAAAATGATGACTACTGTAAATAGTACTAGCAGCAAAGGAAAATATATAACATGTACAAAAGGAGCAGTTCAAAACATTTTGCCAAAATGTAAAAAAATTTTACTAAATGGAAAAGTAATCTCTTTAACTGAAAAAATGAGAAAAGAAATTTTAAAACAAAATGATAAATATGCAGATAATGCACTTAGAGTATTGTCTTTTGCATACAAAGAAACAAAATTGCTCAAGAACAAAGAAAATAAAGAAAAATATGAACAAGATTTAATTTTTGTCGGACTTGTCGCAATGATGGATCCTCCGCGTATAGAAGTTAAAGACATGATTACACACGCACACGAAGCAGGAATAAAAATAATAATGATTACAGGAGACAATATTAATACTGCAAAAGCAATCGGACGAGAAGTAGGAATAATTGGAGATGCAATTTCTGGTGACGAACTTGAAAAAATGTCAGATGAAATATTAAATAAAAGAATTGATGATATTGCAATATTTGCTCGTGTAAGTCCGTCTGACAAATTAAGAATTGTTGAAATTTTACAAAAAAAAGGACACGTCGTATCGATGACAGGAGACGGAGTAAATGATGCATTAGCACTTAAAAAATCAGATATTGGAGTTGCAATGGGAATAAGAGGATGTGATGTTGCAAAAGAATCCGCTTCTATAATATTAGTTGATGACTCATTTAAATCAATAGTACTTGCCATAAAAGAAGGAAGAAGAATATTTGATAACATAAGAAAAGTCGTAGGATATGTTTTATCACTTAATATTGTTGAAGTTCTAATTGTTTCTTTGTGCGCAGTAGTAGGGCTTCCAATGCCGCTTTTGGCAATACAACTTCTTATACTAAATATATTATTAGAAACCGGACCTGCAATTTCTTTAAGTAACGATCCTGCAAGAAAAGACATAATGGGTTTTTCGCCGCGTAAAAAGTCTGAAGGAATCATAGACGAAAAAATGAAAGTGATGATATTGTTTATTGCAATAATGACTACAATTTGTTGTTTTACAATGTACTACTTTAGTGATCCATATAATCATTACATGAGAGCACAGAGTGTTTTATTTGCAATGCTTGTTATTTTTGAGATGGCAAAACTGTATATAATTAGAAAACAATACGGTCTTTCTTTCTTTTCAAATAAAATATTAATTGGCGCAATAATGTTTGCATTATCGTCTCTTGCTATTTTGCTTTATGTCCCTTTCTTTTCAGCAAAGGCAAAATTAGTTCCGCTTACGTATGAATTCGGATGGATATTTGGGGCGTTATTTGTATA
>JBAZVA010000132.1:0-2989 GCA_041661165.1 Candidatus Woesearchaeota archaeon
CATGCAGAAGTTACATCCACATTATATAACATAACAGCTCTAACAGCATGCATTCCAGATACATTATCTGTTGCAAATGTAGTATCATAGCTAAGATATCCTGCTCCTGTACATCTTGTTGTTCCGACTAATTTGTTCTGCCAATTAATTGTAGAAGTGCTATTGGTATAATATATTGCTACTCTGTCTGTTGTTCCATAACAATAGAATGTGGCATTGACATTAATTGTATCTCCCTGAATAAACATGCTGTTGTTCAAATCAGTTATAGTTATATTCTCCACAGATTCATCGGAATGACATGTGCCAATGGTAGAAGCATCAGTGCATACATCTATAGTGTTAGGATAATTTGGTTCAGGACCTGGAGAAGTCTGTGCTCCCGCACATTGCAATAATGAAGAATCGGCAATGCACGGGGAAATAGAATCATAGCATGCTGGTGCTCCTAAAGTTGAATTATATGTTGAAAGAGGATCAGTAATATAATCAAATTCTATTAATCCTCCAAGAACTTTCAAATCGAAAGTGTCCTGTGATTCTGTTAAATTTGTGAGAAAGATTTGATATTTTTTGTATTCTGATATTAATCCAAAATCAGCAATTTTTATATCTGAATCTTTTTCATAAACTTCTAAGCTTGCTGATTCATTACTTCTTGCATATACAGTAATATCATTCTGGGAAGTAAGATTTTTTTCAAACGAAACACGCAAGAACTCACCTGCATAGATAGGCTCTGACCAGATATTATCTAGAGTTTTGATTGCATCAAAAACATCGGAAACAAAAACGCCATCAGAATCAAAATGTGCTGCCTTTGATACTAAGATTTCCACATAACCTGGATCTCCTTCGTATAGTAATATATTATAATCTTTTCCAGGAGTCAAATCCTGCACTTTAATCCATGAGCCTGCACAAATCTGTTCATTAAAATTCCACTCTGCACACTTCCACAATTCATTTCCCTTTGCAGTCAAAGTGGCAATTGCCTCGCTAAATGACACATTCTCAAGATTTATTGCATACGATTCTATTACTTTTCTCTCGGGAGATTCATTTTTTTCATATTTCTCCTTAGGAATATTTTCTATTCCTATGTTTGAGTCATCCATGTATACAAAATCTTTTAAATTTAATTTTTTTATTGAGGAATTTTCTGGAATTAGTTCCACATCATATTTTTCGAACTGAAGAAGATTATCCTCAGACATGACAACATCATTTTTAAAGTTAGAATTATAACTATTTTGTTCTGCTGACTGTTGCTTTGTAAGATTTTGCGCTTTATAAAAAGAAATATTTATTTTATTTTTTTCTCCTTTACTATTTACTACATTTATTTTTTCTTTATTTACAATTTTGTTCCCACTCATATTCTGAATTATTTGAGCATTTTTCTCAGAGATATTCTCCTGAACCCCCTGAATCCCATTTATACCTTCATATATTTTATACAAAGAATCAAAAATATTTGCCGAAATATTCTGAGCACCATTCTGAGTACCATTAACTACGTCATCTTCCACAACATAAAAGTAAATGTCATAATAAATATTTTCATCAGAAAGCATCATTGAAATAATATATCCTCCCGTTTTATCAGGAATAAAGTTTAGTTTTTTGTTTAAAATTTCTTTAGATGCATTTATGTAGTCTGTCAGAAGCACATATTCAGCGCTTTCTGATGTTATTTTTATTTGTGCAATTGATTTATTTGTTAGAAGAAATATATTTACAATTTCATTTCTTGCATATACATTTTTATCTGTTGAAATTAATAATTCTCCACTTTTTCTAGGCACTGTATCTATATTATTGATAGAATTATTCAGAGCGTTAAAGTCAGTTATTAATGAACTAATATTATTAATTATAATATCTAAACTACTATTTTCATTATTTGCCGATTGATTTATAATCAACAAATTATTTTCATTATTGTTTCCAAGGTTATCTCCATTGTTATCTCCAAGGTTATTTTCATTGTTATAAATATCATAATTTTCTTCTGAAACAACACTGAATGATTTTGTTCCTAATATATTTTTATCATCCAACAAAATTATTTTATAATCTCCCTCTTCAGAAGGTAAAAACTTTTGAGAATTTCCTGCTTCTCCGAATAAAGAATATTTTACAGTAGGTGTTTCTATCTCCAGATACACTCCTGCCTGTTCCCTGATGGATATTGTTACAAGTTCTCCTAAAATATATATTTCTTTGTCTGTCTGCAAATAATCAGAGGATGATGCAGATACAGTCAAGGATAAAGCAGAAGAAATATTAATTAAAACTAAAAATAATATAAGAGCTTTCGCTACAAAAAAAGTATTTTTCAGTTTTTTATTTTTTATTTTTTTAATAAATTCTTCACTCATGTTTTTCGCTTTTTTTCTTTTTGTTTTCTTTTTCGCTTTTTTGCTTTTTGTTTTCTTTTGCTTTTTTATTTTTAAGTTCTGTTTTTCTTTTTGTTTTCAGTTTTTTGTAAAATATTTATATTCATCAAATCTTTTCATCAAATTTTTTTAATTTTTTTTTGAAGTTGTATTTATTTTCATACAATTATTAAGGAGCAACCACCGTAAATACAACCGTACCGTTGCATCGCGTTACTTCCATGGGCGGAACATTAAGCTGCCAATATGTACTATTAATTTTAAGTGCATTCGGTAATGTTTGTTTTTGTATTGTCATATTCAAATGCTGAGCTGTCGACGTCAATTGTTTTTTTTGTGCAAATGTTCTTCCGGAAAGTTCAGAGTATCTGTGATTATCTATGGAGATATTATATCCTGAAATACAAGTCATCGCATAGCCATCTCCCAAGACAGGATCATCTCCTCCATAGCCATAAACAGTAATATTCATGGGCATATTTCCATAGTTCGTTATGTTCATTATTTTATCAGAAGATGTTGAACCTGCAGATACATCTCCGTAGTTTAATATGAGCTCTGATAAGTTCAATGCGTAAATAGTATCT
>JBAZVA010000133.1:0-2988 GCA_041661165.1 Candidatus Woesearchaeota archaeon
TTATATATCTTTTTATTAAAAATTTTGGTTTTACGTCTTGAAAATCGTCTTTAAAGTATTCCCATGATATTGCAATAGATTCATTTTTAGGCCAGTATTTAGTAAAGTCTTTTTCCATTTTTTCAATCATTTTAGTACAGTTTGTAGTTGGGAAATAATGCAAATTTAAAGCAAGTATATATTTAGAGTCATGATCAAGAGTTATAATTAACGGGTTTTTATCATAGAATTCAAGTTTATGAAGATCTTCGTAATATTTTGATGAATAAGAAAAGTTGAAAAAACGTCCAACTTTTGCATAATTTTTATTATCGTTAATTAGTATACGATTTTCTTCATCTAATCTAATTGCTTCTGAAAATTTCATACTTTTTATTTATATGCGCAATATGTAAAAGAGAATTATCTTTCTGGATTTACTTTAACTGCATTATTACGAACCTGCATATCATATGGCATGGTCATATCAGGAAATTTTGAATTAACAATATTAATTAAATATTTCAATTTTTCTTCTTTAGTTTTATCTGCACCAAGAATTGATGCATCAAAATCTTTTTTCATCCCCATAGACATTGCAGATAATACTTTATCTAGTTCATCTGGATTTCTTTTAATATAATCTATTAAACTAGTATGCGTTTGTCTTATTGACCCACCTGCTGACACTTGTATTTCAGGTTGTCTTTCCTGCTTATTGATTGAAAATTCATATGACACAGCTGCCGGAGTAACATCTTCTATTAGTAATTTGAATTTATTAATTAATTTTTGTACTTTTTCGTTATTTCCACGCCACGCAAGGATTTGAGAATCTTCTAATGGATGTTGACCTAATTCTATTTCAATATGATGCCGTAATACTTCTTTCGCAGGATTTGATTCTACAATAAACGACTCATTTATCCATTCATTTTTTTCTGTCTTTGTATCTTTCAGCATGTCTTCAAATGAATCATAAACTTGAGAATTTATTGTTCTACCAGTTGGAGTGGTTTCTCTTAAAACGCTCTTGCCATTTGAATTAATATCACATTTATAAGGTTTTACATTATGTTTTAGTTTTTTTATTTTAGAATCATGTTTTTCTTCATTTAAATATTGTTCGAATGTCATAAAAATTACCCCTTTACCCCTACAGCGTGTTTACATATGTTGCTTGAATCGGCATAATTCTTGGTCCGGATGTTGTTGGTTCACTTTCAATTCCAGAACTGGATTTTATAATTTCACCATTCATTTCTCGTATTACTAAATCCGATAATTTAAGAAGAACTTCATAATCTTCCTTAGTTAAATCCTTCTTAATGCCATTTTCTATCATATGCAATGCATACATTCTATCTTTTTCGTTAAATTTTTTCAATCCATTAACGACATCATCATTATTATTAAGTAGATCATCCACAATTCTACTGATATCTGACCTTTGTTTATTAAATTCGTCTAGAAACTTCTTATCTTTTATATTAATATACCCACTAATAAATGGTTTATCTTTAAGTGTTCCTTCATCTTTTAACCATTTATATGCAGCAATAAATCCGGCTGTTGCGCCGTCAATAAATTGGTTGTTTTCTTCATTTTCTCGTAAATATTGTTCGAAAGTCATTTTACCTCAATCCAGTTATCAAAATCTTCTTTAGACATATTATCAAGTTTCTTAGCAATTTTATAAACTAAATCATATGGTCCAGTGAATTCTACCATATAGTTATCTATATCGTCTTCTGAACCTTCTTTTTGTATCTTATATTTAACGCCTGATTTGATCACATCACCAACTGCACGTTTAATTTCATATTCAACCATACTTTTGTTTTCACCTTTTTCTATATCCCATGATCGTTGATATGAAACCGTTTTTGATTTTTCTTCCGTAATATAATTTTGAAAGTTCATTTTTTGTTCCTTTTTATTTTATCATTATACCAGTTTTTTGGTTAAAATGATTATCAGCAAATTTATCGCAGAATTCAGCGCATGTACCATCAAAATTTGTAGTTCGTGTTGCAATAAGGTACGCCATTTTTTGTTCAAGTTCATTCATATCGCGAAGAAGTTTCATTGTTCCCAAATAAACTCCAGTCCATTTTTCATTGCCAAGGTTACCGTCAACAAGTTCATCAACTTCTGGTTCAGTAGTATCAGTAACAATTTTGCCGTGCTCAGTATTTAATTTTTCAGATTTTTGTTTATTATCAAATTTGTATCCATGCTCTGTGGTAACAACCTTCTCATTAACCCCATTTTTCATTTTAGAAATGATTTTGTCTCTATTTTTTTCAATAAATTCATAAATATGTTCCATTGCTTCATCATCTGTGCCATAATCTTCAACAAGTTCTGCCCACAGTTTGGGGGTAGTTTTTATAAATTCTACTATTTTGTCCTGCTCAGACATCTTTTCTTGTTGTTGTTCAACACTTAGTTCATTTAGAAATTCTTCCTTCTTTGCGTCAATTTTTGCCATCACTTTTTCTTTTAAAAGTTTATTGAATTCCTCGTTGAATGCACTTGGAATTTCTTCATAAATGGCCTTAAATAATTTTTTCATTTCTTGATCTCCTTTCTTTCGGATGTTGCTTTTTTATTGTTTTTAATGTGCTTGATGCTAAATATCTCTTAATCTTTTCATCATCAAACCATTTTTTAAATTCATTTGATACCACTTTCATAATTTCTGGATTTTTATATAATCCATATTCAAAATCATCAATCAAATGTCTGGCGTATGAACTCATTATAAATGTAACTATATCTTCGTCTGAGTATCCACTATCTTTTAAAAAACTTTCTAAATATTTATCGGTTTCAGCATTTCGAAACTGACTTGAAAACCATCCATATGGAAGATCATCAGTATACTCATTTAAATCTTTGTTGTTTTTAATAGAATCAGAAAAACCCATTAAGTTATGATCATCTTGACTTAGTTTTTCATTAAGGTATTGTTTGAATGATACCATATACATAAATCTCCAGTGT
>JBAZVA010000134.1:0-2981 GCA_041661165.1 Candidatus Woesearchaeota archaeon
AATGATAAAGTAGAAATATTTTCTAAACACTTTGATAACTCAGATGCCGTTTTCGGGGTTTATGCAAGTAAAAATTTTAAAAATTCCAGATTAAAATTGGATGTAAAACCGTCTAAAGTTCAGGAATTAAATAACTTACAGATAGCAAGAAAAGATACTGAACCCAAGCAGGTAATTAATTTTATATTTAATTTTCATTTTGATATAAAAAACAATGAGATTACTGAAATAGTAAGTCATATAGAAAATTATAAAGAATACATAAATGAAGCTGAAAATATAATTGCACTTTATTAAAATGAAAAACTCTAACACATATTCGGAAGATTTGCTTGCAATTATTAATGGTGGAATGAATTCAGATTCTGTCACTAATTGTTTTGCAAAGAATATCACTATTGGTATTACTTATAATTTCTCAAAATTTAAAAGGCCGGTTGCAAGTCAAGTTTCAGAAGAAGTTATTACAGTAGAAGATATGTTCCCGGTAGAATTAAATATAAGCTCCTTGAATGGGCTTTATGATTTTTCCAACCGAAATGAAATATTTAATTTTTTAGCTCGGCACCAAGAGATTATTCCATCAATAATGGAATGTAGCCGACAAATATCTAATATTTTTGGCAATATGATTCCTAAGATAGAAATAGTAATTGATAGCGAGTTACCTGATTGGAAAACATTATTTATTATTATACCTTGTATTGATGAGAATATTGATCTAAAATTGTTTGATTTACTAAAATGGTCGTTTAAACAATCAAAAGAATTCAAAAAATTAGTTACAATTACCGCTCAATAATGGCGTTTAACTGGCCCGATTATATAACCCTAGCAAAAAGATTAAACACTTCTTCTTCAACAGAATGCGAAGTCCGTTCTGCAACAAGTAGAGCTTATTACGGAGCTTTTTGCTTTTGTAGAAACAAAAAAGGCTTAAATACTGATCGTAGCCATGATATTCACAATAAAATAATAACCACTTACAAAGAGTCGGATAACCAATGTGAATACACAATTGGAAATACTTTAGCCACTCTTAGAAAAAAAAGGAATGACGCAGATTATGATGGTTTATGCAAACATACTTGGCAGCAAACAAATATTGACATCAAAAATGCAGAAAGTATAATTAATTTGTGGGCTAGAATTGATGCAGAAGATTGTGATTAAATTGTTAAAAAAAACAAACATTTTTAATCCATATTATACTATTTATTATTCTTTACCAAGTTCTATGTGTTTTCAGTTCTTAAACCGCACTTAGCTCGTTTAATAAAGCGCTTTGAATCTTATGTATCATACAAAAAATGATAAAATTTATCTGGGGAAACCTTAGGTATTCATATTTAAATTCACTGGTAAAAACCTTTAATGTCATATTCAGCTTTGATTCTTTTCATTCAAACTTAATATCTAAAGGGTGTTTTAGATGCAAATACGGTGTGGTTTATCCATTGGGTATTTTAAAATCAGTTCCATATTACAATATGGAATAGTGTTTTTAGCAACGAAATTTAGCAAATTGGGGATATTATCTGGATAATTAGAGCAGTTAATTACAATAATGTAACGAAATGTAAAATTTTGACGTAAAAGAAGAAAATACGTTAGTTTGACAGAAAAATGTCTCGAATGCATTTTTTTTGTCGGTGGAATGCAAAAAATTGTATTTTTGAACTTATGACTAGTAGGATTTATGGACACAATGGCATAATTTTTTCTACAATTTAAAACCATGGAAAAAAAACAAAACAACGAAAAAACTTATAACGTAAACGATGTTTGTGATTATGTGATTAATCGACTTAACGCAGAAAACAATGACGACAGTCTTAACAGTTTGAAAATACAAAAACTGTTGTATTATATTCAGGCCTGGCACTATGCATTTTTTAAAAAACCTGTTATTAATGGAACTTTTGAAGCCTGGGTTCATGGTCCCGTTAATCGTACAATTTATGATCGTTTTAAAGATCGTATGTTGTTTTTCCCTATTGATGTTCATGATATTATTAATACGGAAGTTGACAAAAAAATCGGATCTGATGATAAAGCGCATATTGATTCTGTTTTAGAAGTGTATTCTAAATACTCAGGTGTTGAACTTGAAAGAATGACCCATCAAGAAAAGCCTTGGATAAACGCTCGAAAAGACTTTACTCCAAATGAGCGTTGTGATAAACCAATAGATCCTGAAATTATGGGGGCTTATTATAAAGCAAGGCTTAATGGCTAAACCGGTTATCTCTCAAGCCTTTAATGCTTTACAGAAACCCTCTATCTCTGTAACTCCAGAAAAGCACAAATGGAGTTTTTCATTTGAACATTTCAACCAGATTCAATATTTTGGTTTAGATAGGGGCGTAAATAATTCCTGGTTCGTTTCTTTGATAGAAAGAATGAAAGAACTATCTTCTATACATCCCGAAGATTTTTTTCGGAATAGAATTCTTAAAGATCGTTGGAGGTATCATGAAGTTAATTGGAATAGTACAAATATTCCAATTTCTAAAAGTGATTTAAAATGGGTTGATAAGGAATTATTGAATAATGATATAGACTTCCCTTTCTATCAATTTCATGTTTCAAAAGCAAAAGGTAGAATTGTGGGTTTTTGGAATGGAGGACACACTATATTTTACATAGTTCTGCTTGATCCCCTTCATAATATACAACCAGCAGGAGGGAAATATAATTATCGAGTAGATGATTGTTATCCCTTGGGCTGTCATTTGTCGTCATTAACAAAAGATATAGAAGATATAAAAGCGAAACCATGTAAAGTTGATGGTTGTGATATTTTCAAAAATATTATGGCAATTCCCAAAAGGCAAAATGATACTAATGCGGTTGTAGCATATTTAGACGATGACACGCTTAATGAACTGAATAAAATACTCGGCAAAAAAACACTTTCTGATATTTTAATTGAAGCTATAATCAATAATATAGGTACATCATGAGGTTGAAATATATTT
>JBAZVA010000135.1:0-1132 GCA_041661165.1 Candidatus Woesearchaeota archaeon
TTTCTTCAAATGATAAATCACATTCTTTTTCTTTTGTTGTAAAAAAATCTCTGTAAGAGATCTTGCAATCGTTTGGTTTTTCTATATACAAATAATCATTAGTAAGTCTTGTATTCTCAAATGATTCTTGATGTTTTTCTGTTGCTTTTATTGTTAATATATAATATGGTTCGTAATCATAAACAAATTCATAACTATATTTTTGAAAATCATATTTTCCATTTCCAAAATCAAATGTTGCTGAATCTGATATGTTGATTTTTGTTTTTATCGTATCTAAAACTGTATTTATTGTTTTTATTGTGGCTTTTGGTTCTACATTTTCGTATTTAACATTGACTACGTTTTCAATAATTTGTGTATCTGTTGTTTTTTCTGTTGTTGAAAATGTGCATTTGTAGGAATACAAAACACAATTTCCGTTACTATTTCGTTTTGAACATGATTTTTTCCATTTGTAATGGTCAATATCCACATTTACATTAATAGTTTCTTTTGCTTTTACTTCTGAATCTTTTGAAACTATTATATTTTCAGATTGTAATTCATTATTAACAAAAATTTCTAATATTGTGTTATCATTTGTTAAACGATTTATTCTTTTACAATCTTGGTTATCAGTATCAGGATATTTTATTGAATAATAATCATCTGGAAGTATTGTGTTGTGATTGTATCCAGTGATTACTTTTGAATTCTTTGAAACAATTAAATTATCATCATATATTACTGATGGATTAATTGAAACAATTTTTAACCAAGCATTTTTTATGAATGTGCTATTTGTTGTTTTAACATTCAAAGGAGCATTAGTGAATATTATTTTTTCATTCCACGAAGTTACGTAATTGTGCATTGGAATTTTATCATTTTCATAAGGTAAGTTAATGATAATCGATGCACTATCTGAATAATTACTATTGATAATCGATGCACAATCACTTTGATATTTGCTTTCAAGTCGTGAGCAATCAAAAGCAAAACTAATTGACATTGTAATAATAAAAATAAAACAAAATAAAATTAATTTCCAACAATTACTTTTACAATAAAGGGTGCAGCCCATATTAACACCAAACCGATTATAACATAAGTTGCCATATTCTTTGCAGTATCTCTTTGTTTTGGGTCA
>JBAZVA010000135.1:1148-2927 GCA_041661165.1 Candidatus Woesearchaeota archaeon
TATCTTAACAACAGGAGTTAATATTTGGTCGAATTGTTCTTTATCATCCGTTGTTGGTTTTGGAATATCATCTGCCAATACAAAAGGCATTGCTATCAATAATAATACAAATACAAAAAACCATTTCATTATTTTTCACCGTCCAATTTGTTATATTCTTTTATGAGAAGTTTGCTATCAAATTCATCATAATTAATATGAATCCAATGTCTGCAATCATCACATAATTTCTTTTTGCTTTGTTTGTTACATCGTATACAGGTTTGAGTTTTCATAGAAGACAATATAGAAATCTTTCTTTAAATATGGACTAATGGAGAATATTACGTAAAAAAAACAGTAAGACTTATTCTTTAAACTTAGAATTTAAATATTGTAATATTGTTTGAGAAATATTAATCACTAAATTTGCTTCTTCTTCATTTAAAAGGTTTTCATTTGGATGAGCTACTGATGCATTATTTCTAATTGTATTAATTGCATCCAAAATGTTTGCCATAGAGTTTATAATTTTGTCTATATCTTGACTTCTAGTACAATTATTTAATTTTTTACTTTTTCTAATTTCTTTGAACAAATTAGTTAATGAGGGATTATCTATAGATATGTTTATTTTTTCTTGTTTGCATATCTCTTTTAAATATCCGTGCAAAACAGTATGAATTCTGTCTATTGCACTAATTGAACCATTTTTTTGAATTAATACTTTTGCATCATCTATTGCTTTTTGAACAACATCTGAAGTAATGGCTAGGTCAGGTTCTTCAACTGAAGGGATATGTTCTAATTTTAAAATTAAATCATGTATGTGTTTAAAATGTGGTAGTGTCTTTTTTCTTTCTTCATCTTTGAAATTATCGAATGGATATTTTTCAAGAATACCTTTCAAAATTTTTGTCTGATTTTTAGGATTTTGAGATTGCAAGATTTTAATGAATTTTTCTCGAGTTGTTCCTTCATATTTTTCCAAGTCAATATCTAAATTACAGTACATAGGATAGAATTCTTTATGGGTCTTATAAGAAAAATCTCCTAAATATCCATCTTTTACTCCTATATATCCATTTACAATTCTTGTGATATCTATATTCGATAGCATAACCAATAACAAATAATGTGTAAATATAAACTTTTGCTCCTTCTAAAAATAAAAAAAATTAAATATTAAACCCTTTATCTTTTGCAAATTTCATGAAATCAGCACTTTTCATCATTTCTGTTAAAAGATTGTATGTTTCTTCTTTGCTTTTTTCAAGTTTAATATCTTCTTTAATTACAGTTTCCAAGTCTAAAGGACGACCACATCTATGACAATAGTCACTAATCATATCATTTACTGCATTACAGAATTGACATATCTTTGGCTTATTCTTATCTACTTTATCTTTAGTTTCAAGACCCATAGTTTGATAGTATTCATTATCTAAATCTTCAGCTGATAAGTGCACATATGTTTTTACTTGTTTTGAACTAAGTGACCATCCAAAATATTTACATAATAAACTTTCTGTGAGTTTTGGGGCAAGTAATGTTGCTCTTGAATGTCTAAAGAAATGTAGATTATGTTTTTTATTTGCCACAGATAGATTTTTAGGAATTCTACCCCAAACAACATCTAATAGTTTAGTAGCTCCTTGATGTTTTAATGGATGATTGTGTCCTGAACTTGGTCTAGTCCACCAAAGTGGAGAATTTACATCATCCTTTAATATATGTTCATCTAAAAACTGACGAAGTAATGATACGCTATAAGCTATTGGTATTCTACGCTCTCCAGTT
>JBAZVA010000136.1:0-2927 GCA_041661165.1 Candidatus Woesearchaeota archaeon
TGATGAAATACTTGAAGAAATTAGAAGGGGAAGAATAAAAAACTCATCTACTTTGGCAGATATAATTTATGAAAATGACTTAACAACTAAACGCATAGATGATGAGGAATATGGTCACTTCAATAACTTGGATTTTTTAATTCCTACACTCAATGATAATTTTTATGATATGAGAAAACTTTTCAGACCTTTCCTTGATGAATATCTGGCTAATTTCAATAATAAAAATTATAAATTAATTACATACGGAAGCGTTAACATATTCGGAGTTTGCATTTTATCAAAATTAAAAAACGATAAAAACATAGATTTTGATATACACTTAAAATTCGCATTAGAACATTATGGGCACATAGATGATATTTCAACTCAACCCATCGTTTATGCTTTTTTAAGATTCAAAAAATCACCTGATAAAGTGCACGCATCAATTTTTACGCCTGAATTCCTTGAGAAAAGCTATGGATATAACCAAAATTTCAGGCTACAACAGAAGCTTCCTGTTCTTTTCAGAGATTATGATTTTATGATAACTTCAGAAGAGGGAGAGATTCTATCAATAGCCAATGACGGAGAATTAATAGAACAAGCAGGACCTTTAAGAGATAATGTCCAGAGAAGAAGAAATTTAACAAAAGAATATGATATTCCTTCATTTAATTAATCTACAAAACAAGATTCATTCTAAGAATACAGTATTTCAATAATTCTCCAAGAACAATCTGCTCCTGTTCAGATAAAGATTTGTTTACTTCTTTTATTTTTAAGAATACAAAATTATCCTTTCTGGAAACCCAAAACTGAGTTTTCTCACCCTTAAAATCATGAAAAAACGCAGTTGAATCTTTCTTTTTATCCAGAACAAGAAGAATATCTGCAAGCTCACCGTCGCTCATCTTTAATTTTTTCCAAGACCAAACTTCTCCTTTTTCGTTGCCGAAATGAAAATAAAATTCTCCGGAGTCGTTCAATGTCGCCTTGAGACAGTTGCCTTTTCCGAAGAATGCCTTGTTTATGACAAGTTTCATAGAATATAGATAAATGACTATGTTTAAATACCCTCGTCGCAAGGTTGTCCAGTGCAAGTGCTGTTGAATTTTGCACAAATAGAGGAAATATTTAAAAAAAGACCCCGTTTCTTATTCTCTATCGATAAACAGCCCCGTAGTGTAGCGGCCAATCATCTCGCCCTCTGGACAACGAAAACAACAAAAAGTTGGAAAAGTTGAAAGACAGGCGGGGACCTCGGTTCAAATCCGAGCGGGGCTATCAATTATTGGGGTAATAGATAAGGGTCTCGTTTTTGGGGTCTTTATAAAGAAACATAAAAATATTTATAAATTATTAAACAAATCTCTCCTCGGTGATGTGGTAATGAATAAAAAAGCAATTATGGCACCTACAACTGCATTTAAATGGTTGGGTGTCGCAGTAGGGGGAATAGGGGCAATTGTACTTGTAGTAAATTTACTAGGTACTATAAATTGGATTGGAGCACTTATTGGTGTAGGTTTAGTGATTGCAGGAATAGCAATTTTCAAAGCACTTACTCATTAATCTTTGGATGCGGTTTCTGACATTGCATAAATAAAACATATAAATAAGGTCTTATTTGTTGTAATTAATGATTAAGATACTAGTAACTACATTAAGTTATTTGAAACTGATTATGCATTTCGTAGTGTCAAATTGGTTAACAATACTTATAGGTTTTTCAGCACTATACTTAATATATGTCGAGTGGAAAAAATATAAAAAATCGCAACATTTTTTTAAAAATATCTTTTCTGGAGATTTACAAATATTATTAATAATAACTTGCATCCTGTATGTCTTAATTAAAGCTCTTTCATTCTACACTATCTTGAGCAAAATACTAACTATTTGTGTTATTCTTATATATCTTATTTACATAAGTATGTTAATCATAAAAACCATAAATGGAATGAAAAGCAACAATAAATTAGAATTAATAGAAAAAGTCAAGACAAAAGGCATTAAATATCCATTAGAAAATAAATTTTGGTTCCTATTTTATAATTTCATATTAATTCTTTTATATATTTTAGTTGGCGCATTATTGTGGGGATTCTCAGTTTTCGCATATGTCTCCATTTTGACATTGAAAACAAACATTTATGCAGGATTAATAATTTTATTTTTTACATTGTTTGGAATATTAACTCTTATTTTCTTAGAATTATTATTAGTAAATAAATTAGTAAGAAAAATACATGTAATTACATATATTTTAAAATTATCAGCGCATGAGAAAAACGAGACTAAATTTAATTACTATTGGAAACACATTAATGAAGAAATTCATTTTCTGGCTCAAAAATCAAATAATAAAGACTATGTTAGAATTTTAAAAGGCATTGAAATTTATTTAAAAACATTTGAAGGAGTAATGACTTTTGAAGACAAAAAAGATATTGTTAATTTAATTTTAAAGGAAACAGAACAAGAAAAAATAGATGATTTGCTTAAGCTCATCACAACAATAAATATTAGTTTAGAAAAAAAACACAACACAGAAATGACAATTATCAAAGACTATTTATGCATAAAATATGATTTTGAGTCATTCGATTTATTTAAATTTATATTTGTTGCAAGTAAAGGTATGAAAGAAAGACTATTTATCATCATTAATGAATATCCTAATTTACCATTTGTTTTAATCACGTTGGTCGCCATATTACTTTCGACGATGTTCCCTGAGTTTAAAATATTCGCTGAATGGATATTAAGTGTCATAATATAAATTATATCAATTTTTTATTTTTGCTGTTGTGTAGGGTTTTCCGTTTGCATCGCTTTTTTTGTGTTTGGTTATTATGATGTGTCCTAGGTATTCTAGTTCTTCGCAGTGTTTTTTTATTGAGTTATAGCCAGTGTTGGTTTTTGTTTCTAGTTCCTAGATC
>JBAZVA010000137.1:0-2917 GCA_041661165.1 Candidatus Woesearchaeota archaeon
GTCATTACTTTATCATTTCTGTATATTACAGAAATAATTCGTTTTAAATTCGATATTGCTAATTCAGAATCATTTTCATTAATTGCTTTTCTGATATCAGACATATCATCAAATTCTTCATCGAGGATGTCGATTAAATCAGTTGTTTGTCCGGCAAAACTATAAGGATAAGTATTTGTTACGCAAAATCTTGCAAGCCCTGTTACAAGAGTTACTAATGACGGATGCGATAACCAAAAATTGGATAATGTTCTGTATTCTAATCCGTGTGGTTGAATACGATATGAGCCGGCTTGTCCATAAATTTTACGTCTTTCTGCATTATCTTTATTGGTATCGACAATTACCATAAGATTTCCAAGCATATAATCCATAAGACGAATAACGTCATTTGCTTGATATTGTAAAATTTTTATTTGTTTTTGTGAAAATGAAAGCAAATGACGTGAATCAGAGCTGGTCCCTACATGTATATGTCCACCTGCATATCGTTTTAAATGTGTCGAGGCATCTAAATGAAGTACTTTAACTTCTCCAGAATATGCTGAATAATCAGGTGCACAACCAAGAGCAACAACATCTTGTGATAATTCGTTCAATGTTTTTTGATCGACATCAACCACAAATTTATTTGTTATTGTATATCCTTTGGCTTCTGCTAATTCGCTTGTTTTTTGTAACAAGAAAAAGAGGCTATCTTTTAGCCATGCACGACATGTTTCGGGAGCCGGATGCAATTCAACTTGAAATCCGTCTTTAACTATAGCTCCTATTGGAGAAAAAGATGTACTTCCATTTTTCATTCCCGTAACAACTACTTCATCATCGAGAATAACAGGTGACGGAATAACATTATTTGCTTTATCCAAAATAAATAATTCTGGATCACATCCGATAGTAACGTGTCTAAACATTATTATGTTCCTTTTATTATAATTGTTCTACGAATTCTTTTAATGATTTTTCTAACTCTTTTTCATTTTGAGCTTGCCACTTTGTTTTTTCTAATAAACAAAATGAAATAAATGCTGATGTTATATCATTTTTTTCATTCAAAACAAGAATACTTTTAGTAGTGGGATTTGCAGTTAATTTAACTGTTTTAACTATTAAACTAATTTCATTATTTTCATTTTTCATGGCTGCTCTTTTTAAATTTGATCATTTATAATTCGACATAATTATTTACAAGCCTTCCGACAATTTCTTTTCCATCAACATTTACAACAACAATTTGTGGAAAATTAGCATTTTGTTTTACGATAAAGCCTTCCATTTTTTTTGCTTCTTTATATACAATAATATTATTTTTCATAGTTACTCCGGCAGTACATTTTTTTCAATATTATGAAAAATTTCGATTTTTTCGATATATTTTTCAAAATCCTCAAACTTTTTCTTAAGAGCTTCTATAGCTTTCCCTTGATCAGAAAAAAATGATGTTGAATCAACAAAAAGCTCTGTATTATCTTGTAATATAATTTTAAAAGCCTTTTGCTGATTAATCCATGCTGATGTTACAATTTTGGGAATAATCGCAAATATTGTAGGTATACCTTTTTCAATATTATGATCAATAACAAAAAATTTGTCAAGCTTATCGTTTTTATTCATTTTTTATATGATTTGATTATTTTTTGTGCTTTTTCAAATACATTATTTTTTATTAATTCGTCAAGTAAAAATTCATTTAATACTGACATTTTTCCATATTTCCAATTTTCATTTTTAGATGCACGATACATTTGCTGAATTGCTAACATTGGCGTTTTTCCTGCAAAAGAAATTATATGTGCAACAACCTTTTTTACTTCTGATAATTCTCGTTCATAAAGAACTTCATACACTTTGTTTTCAGTATTTTCCATATTAAGGTATTTTTGAATTTAGTATTTTATTTGTTTTATCGAATGTCTTTTTTAATCGTTCGTAATATCTACGCGATATAAGACGCATTGAACGTGCATATTCTTCAAGATGATCAACACATATGAACAATTCTGATTCAGTAACCACACGATTTTTTTCAATTTTTACTCGTAAAGCAGTAAATTTTGAACCCTTTGAACAAGCATCGCAATGATTGACAGCCTTACCGTCATCTTTTTTGCGAATTTTTTTTATTACTAAGAATGTAGGCATTTATTTTTTGTTTTACAAGAAACTTTGTTAAATCGGAACTTATTGATAAAAAATCTTTATAAAATTTTGCAAAATACTTTAAGGTTGTATTACTATATTGTAATCGTTCGTAATGTTCTTTATAGCTAAATAGATGCTCTAAACATAAATGATTTAGATAAAAATGAGTAGCAATATTCGGCTTTTCAGGATTTTGAAAATCAGCAACTACTAATGAATATTCTACTTTACGATCACAAAAACCATGTGAACAAGCATCTCGTTGCGTATTAGGAATAAAAGCAAAATATTTGTTCATCTTATCCAATCTTCTGGAAGCACAAACAATTCTTCATTTCTAAAATGATAAGTGCCACTACTTGCACGAACAACTTCACCTTCGCTTATCGAAACGTGCACTCTTATTGTTTCAAAAACAATACCCTTAGTAGTTAAAGAAAATGAAAGAATATAATACAATTGAAAATCTTTTTTAGCAACTTCATTTGCGTTAAATGCATAACGCAATAGACAATCTTGTGGATCAGGATTTTGATGATCAAAAATATTACGTTCTATTCCATTAAAACTTATAGACTTATCGTCATTTTCGATTACAATTGTTTTCAAGCTTTTTAAAGCTTGTTTTTTTGTATCTTTTTTTGAACTCATTATGTACTTAATTCAATTTCGTTGTAAACACGCTTTTCTTGTATAAATTGAAAAAGAAACTGATCTTCTTCTGCCTGTTTATTATTTCTTTTCGAATAATATCCAACGATACAAATATTTGATA
>JBAZVA010000138.1:0-2870 GCA_041661165.1 Candidatus Woesearchaeota archaeon
TAAAAGCAGATTTAACTTTTGAGGGTTTAAAGCAAATAATATATGAACCTGATGAACGTGTAAAAATACAGGAAATAAATCCGGCTTTTGATTTTGATAAATTTACTTTCTCAGAAATTGAAATTGCTAAACCTGTTAATGTTTTTAAAGATGAAAACTTACTTTTAGAAAAAAATATAATTCCTCTCAATCAAAACTTAGTAGCGATTATAGGAGGAAGAGGAACAGGAAAAAGTGTTCTCATGAATTACTTTGCAAATGGATTCAAGCATATTAATGTTAAACTTGAAAAATCAGTTTTCAACCCTTCTGAAGACTTCAAAATAAAATGGAAAAAGTCTCTAAAAAGTATTGACGAAGTTTTTACACTCGACCAGCAACATGATTTGCCTTTCCTCTTTATTAACCAAGGCGAAGTAAAAGATAAAGTAAAAGATGCCAAAGACTTTGGCAATGAAATAAAAAAGATTCTTGAACTTGAAACACTTTCCTTTGACCGTAAGACAGACGAAATAATTCAAAATTACAAAACAGACTTCAATTCAAGTCAAGAATGGTTTGAAAAGCGGGACGAGAATAACAGCTCAATAAATTCAATGAGTTATGTTGAGGGTGAAATTCAAAAAAACCTTAACTTACTCGAAAGGATAACGACAGAGGAGAATAAAGAAAAACTTGAAAAATATTCCGCTAACATCGAGAAACTCCAAACAAATGAAACCGATAAATTGAATATGGAACAGCTTAAAATTGACTTGACAGAGTTTCAGAAAAGTACCAATGAAATATTAACGGCAATTAATAAGAATATTCCTGTAATTGACTTCAAACCACAAATTGATGCAATAAATAAAGCGGTAACGGAAATTGAAAAAACGATTAAGTCTTCACAAGAAGAAAACGCAAAAATTAGAGACGAGTTCAAAGATTTTAAAGGCGATATTTCTTCCCTGCTTTCTAATGTTGAACGCTTTAAAACAACTATTTCAGTTTACGAAAGAAGAAAGAAAGAAATTGAAGAAAAAGAAAAACAACTTTATGTTGCCCTTGAAAACAAGAAGAAAATTGGCAATCTAATAAATAACGAATTGAAAAGACAGAAAACAACCATAGACGAAAACTGGGAAAAGCTTTTACAAGGCAAAGAAGGATGGAGTAATGAACAGAAGGAGTTGATGAAAAAAATAATCAATAACAGGGAAATAAAAATTGAAGGTGAAATTGTATTTAACAAATCAATGTTTTATGATTTAGTTAAAGAGCAACTGGATGGTAGATCTTTTAAAGGGAAAAATAGTTATGAAAAATTGGAAGAATATATTAAAATTAAAGATGTAGATAGCTACATTAATTTTCTCAAAAACATTGATATTTCTATTGATGAATTTCACAATCACTTATTAACCAGTAGGGAAGATTTTGAGAAAATATTATTTGATTTGCAGATACGTTCTACTTATCTTTATTCACAACCTAAAATATCATATAAAAATAAATCTTTGGATAAAATTTCGGTAGGTCAAAGGGGAACAATTTATCTCTGTTTGAAACTTGCAACTAATATATTCTCCCAATCAATTATTTTCGACCAACCAGAAGATGATTTAGATAATAAATTTATTTATAATGATTTAATTAATATTTTCAAAGAAATAAAAAGATATAGACAGGTAATTATCATCACTCATAATGCAAATATCGTTGTAAACGCAGATGCTGAACAAGTCATTGTTGCATCTAACAACGATGAACATTTATCTTACGAATGCGGCTCATTGGAAAATCCAAAAATCAACAAAGCTGTTTGTGATATTTTGGAAGGGGGTAAAGATGCTTTTCAACATCGAAAAAATAAATATCAATTTAAGTCAATATTAAAATCATAACCGAAATTGAAATGGAACTTTTTGCAATCACTTACTCAATAAATACAGCATTTAAATCAGCTTCTGCTCTTGTTTCTTACAATGCTGATTGGTTTCAAAGTAAAAGAAAATTATAATTCTATTTTAAATAAATAAAGGTGCATTATCATGAATAGTATAAATAAATTCAAAATTATCTTCCAAGGAAGAAACATTAGAGCTGCTCAGTTATGTTGAAGAATAATTGCAAAATTTAAAGGGATTATAAAAGGATTTTGCTGAACATTTAAATTGTTTAGAAAAGAAAACATCATTATGCGATTTTAACAAGAAAAAAGAAATTTAAATCAAATTGAAACCTTCAAGGAAGATATTTTAAGTTACGAAATGAAAATAAATATAAAAGAAATGCAAAAAAATACTTAAAGCATGAATTGGAGAATATAAATAATAAAAGTCATTCAGCATTAGTTTAAAAGTAATATAATTGGATTATAGTTAAAATATTTTTATTAATCTTATAGAAGTAATCAGACAATGGAAATAATTGATGTTCACGTTCATTTTGGAGCCCCAAAAACCACTGATTGCGAGGGGAATGTACTTTGTTACTGGAGTCAGGGTTTTGAAGATCAAATTGCGTATTATGCGATGTTAGCAATAACTGGTTCTTTGTTTAAAAAAGTAAGTTACGAACTTGTTAAAGATCATATTTTTTCTGTAATAAATAAATCTATTAAAACTGATAAATTTGTTCTTCTTGCTCTAGATCAAGTCTATGATGATAAGGGACAGGCACAACCGGATCAAACTCATTTACACACATCAAATGATTTGATAATCAAATTGAAAAATGAATATGTCGAAAAGTTCAATGACAATAGGATTTTATTTGGCTGTTCAATACATCCAAACAGAAAAGATAAAAAGCAAGAATTAGAAAGGTGTATCAAAGCCGGTGCTGTATTGTGCAAATGGATACCATCTTCAATGCAAATTAACCCT
>JBAZVA010000139.1:0-2865 GCA_041661165.1 Candidatus Woesearchaeota archaeon
TTTATTTTCCGGTAAAAAAGTTTAAGAATGAAAAAGATGCTTTTTGGTTTATGTATGAAGTAAAAAAATGTTTACCAAAAGAATTTGAGCCGGTATACTCAGCAAGAATGACTCATGACTCTTATCCGTATATCTGGAAGAATTGTTTTTGGTTTCATGATTATTATTTCTATATTTTTATGGATGAAAAGTTTACGGTATTTTCTAAGTTTATTGAATTATCGCCTGAAGAAAAAGAAAAGTTTAAGGACTTTATACCGGAAAATGATTTTGAATCTCAATCTTATTATTCGTACAATGATTAAAAGAGAGAAAAATGAAACAATTTAAAAACAAATTCGGTATTATCTCTATTGGAACAAAAGTAAGGTTTCAAGTAGAAAATCAAGATTGTTGGTTTGGCGATTTAACTGGTGTTTTAGCTTATGATGAAGAATCAAAAGAATATGTAATTGATACGGAAAGAAGCGGAAGATTAGAAATAGATCATTATCTTTCTGTTTACGGAAATACTATCGAACCAATTAAAGAAAAAGAACCTTATTATATAGAAATAGATGTTTGGGACGCAACAACTGGAGAATATAAAGGAAAAGCAAAATATACATTAGCTGAATTAAACGCCATAAATAATATTGCAATTTAAAGAAAGAATTGTATAATGATGTTGTTTGAAAATAAATTTTAAAGGAGAAAACAAATGACAGCAAAAGAGCTACAAAAAGAAATCAACGTCCTTAAGGGTTGTTTGCCTGATTCACAAAAGTTTTCAAAGGAATCTTATGCAAGAGAATATCTCAAAGAAAAAATCAAATCCTTACGAAATATCTTTACCATGAAGTTAAAATCTTCTGATTGCTTTCCGAATCCTAAGGTTATCTACCGTGAAGTATGGGAATATTATGGTTATGAGTTACTTTGTGAAATTAATACTAAGTTTGAAGTTTATTTTAGTTTTAGGGAGGAATAGAATGAAAAGAATTTTTACCGTATTATTTTTGGTTATTATCTTTAACTTTGGAATTGTTTTTAGTTCAAAAGCTCAACCAGGATGGGTTAAGGTTTATCAGTTTAACGGCAATCCCGGAAGCGGACTTCACGTTGAAACCTCAAAGCCTTTTAACATTCAAGGTAAAATAAAAATCAAATGGATAATTTCTTACAGGTTTATCAAGGATGTTCCTCCTCCTGATTATTTATTTACCATTCATACATCATGTGATGAAAGTATTCAAACTTCTCCCAGTGTTTCATTGCAGCTCTATCCTGAGGAATTATACGATATTTACATTCCCATGACAGAATGGTTTACCATAGAAGGGTCGCAAACTACTTTTAATGGATCAGGTGATTATTTATTGGATGTTGTTTATAATTCTGATATTTTAGAACTAAGTTATAAAATTGATGTCTATGATTGGAGAGAACAATGAAAACAAAGTGTCCTAAATGTGGAGCAGATGTTAAACCCTGTCATATATGCAAGGAAAAAATATGTTCCTATGATGCGTGTGTTTATGATAGATAGACAAAAAGTCTATGAGAAATATAGTGGTCGTTGTTCTTATTGTGGTGATCCTGTTGAATTTAAAAAAATGACAGTAGACCATTTATATCCACAGCTTTTAAAAGACAAAACAGAAATAGATATAGACTGTTTTGAAAACTTAATGCCTAGCTGTAAATCATGCAACAGTTTAAAAAGTGCCTATCCATTAGAGTAGTAGAATAATAATATAAAATTAATAGGAGGTTCATTTTTGAAAAAGTTAGAAAAAATTGTAAATCAAAATAAATATGAGATTGATCTAGTTGAGGTGGTATGATGACTTCAAAAACTTATAGAAAGATTCTTAGATTAATTCCAATAACTTCAAACGAAGGAAGTTTTTATAACAAATTCTGGCATAAGGTTTGGATGTGGTGGTTTTACAAAAGACACTTTGATATTTAATATAATGAATAGCCAAAATCAATTCGTTAGCGTAGCTAATTTTACGTTATTTATCAGTTTGGTAGTCTTATACCTTTTGGGGTGTTTGAGACTATGTTTTTATTGCATTTTGTATTTCATTGTTTTAAGGTTTGCGTTTTAATAAATTTGTGATAAAATAGTTTTAGTTTGAAAATATAAAATTTTGAGGTGAGAAATATGAAATCAGAAAAGTTTGGATTTAAAGTTGTCTTGGATAAAATGTTTATGGTTAAAGTTATTGAGGACTCTGGCAACGATGATGGTATTTATTATTGTGATGATGACCATTTGGACGAATTAATCGAAAAAGTGTTACTAGACTATGAAATGAAATTAGTAGAACCACCAGAAATTTCAGAAGATTGCATTACTTTATGGTGTCGTGATATAGAAGATGATTCGATTCAACTTTATCTTAAATTTTCGAAACAAACAACAATCAGGGGGATAAAATGAAAAAAGTATCAGCGTTCATTAACAAAAGTCTGGAGAATCAAGGTTGTTCTGGTTTTTTTGATGGAACTCATTATACAGGGTTTTTAATGGGCGAAAAAACAATAACGATTCGAACAAACGGAACACTTTATGATCTTATTATCCTTGAAAATTGGAAAGAAGAGAACTGGCTAGGAATTGATTTGTTAGACATTAAAAGGCTAGTAGAAACCGAATTAAATATAAGACTAGGGAGGTAGATATGAAATTTAAAATAAGTCCAGAATTTATCAATGGATATTCTCGCCATAGCAGAAGATTTGGATTCTTTTATTTATTTAAATTTGAAATTATGTGGTCGGTAGATAATACTTTTAACCCAGCAAGAAACTTTTGGTTTGTCTTTGCAGTTCTTGGTATTGGAATATTTATTAATGTAGCAGTTTGGAAAAACA
>JBAZVA010000140.1:0-2842 GCA_041661165.1 Candidatus Woesearchaeota archaeon
TTGTGCTGGTTTAATAAAGGTAAAAAAAATGAAAGAACAATACCTAGTAAAATTCAACTACAAAAAACCAGATGGAATTTGGGTTATTGGAGAAGAAAAAGAAGTTAATGTTGAGTGTAACGAAAATAATGAAAAGTGTAATCATGATAAAGCTATAGAAATAATACATAGACGGTATCCTGGTTGTAGTGTTGTTAGTGTGAATTATTGTTAATATTAAAACAAAGCTGTCTTTTATGCGTGGTGGTCGAACTTTTTGCCCAGTCTGAACGCGCATTTAGGATGGCTTTTTTTATTTGAATAAATAAAATGAATGAAGATATTGAAACATTAGAAGAAAAAATATTCGCTCTAGAAACCAACAACAAAAAACTGGTTGAAGAATTGAAGTATAAAAAAGAATATGACCAGCAAGACATACAAGAAAAAGTGTATGATATATTCAATGCGATTGAGCCACAATTAAAAGAAATGATTGTTAAAGTGTTGTGTGATTAGTTGACAATATTTTATTTAATATATATAATTAACGTATAGAGTTGCATCTATATAAATAACAAACAAGAGAATAATAACAAAACCAGATTTATTGTCCGTGGCGAATATTCTCAGCCAATGCAACCGGATAGTTAGTCTGGTTTTTTTATGGGATAAACAAAATAGTGCAGTTATATAAAATATCATTTAAAACAACAGATAAATGCTACATTGGAATTACTTCTAAGACTGCTATAGAAAGATTTAAAGGGCATAAAAATAAAACATCAAAATCTCTTATTTCTAAAGCAATAAGAAAACATGGAGTAAAAAACACTATATTAACTGTGATTGCAGATTGTGATAACTGGGAATTACTTTGTTTGGCAGAAGTTGAAGCAATAGAAAAATACAATACATTAACGCCTGCTGGATATAATTGTACATTAGGTGGAGATGGAGTATTTGGATTTAAATGGTCTGATGAACAAAAAACAGTCCAAAGTGAAATATTAAAAAACTATTATATTGAAAATCCAGATCATATTGATAAATTAAAAGAATCAATATCAAATGCTTATGTAAATAATCCAGAAAAAAGAGAAGCTGCTAGAAAAAAGACACTGGATCACTATGAAAATCATCCAGAAACAATAGAAAAAATGTCTAAAACACATAAAGAACTACATAAGAATAATCCATCACAAATATTAAATCTAACAAAAATAAATAAACAATTATGGGATGATGATATTGATGGTGAAAAAAGACGTAAATATGGGGAAAAAATGAGTTTATTTTTCAAAGAAAATCCATTAGCGTGTCAAGAACAAAGCGAAAGAATGACTATTTATTATTCAGATGAAAATAATAGAATAGAACAAAGTAAAAGATTATTAGATTTTCATAAAAACAACCCAGAACATGGAATTGAACAATCAAAAAGATTAAAAGAAAGATTTTCAAAAGAAGAGGAAAGATTTGCTCAAAGCGAAAGAAAGAAATTGTTTTTTAAGAACAATCCAGAAGCGGCAAAAGAACATGGAAAAAGAATAAAGGCCAGATATGAAAATAATCCTGATTTAGGTAAGCAACACTCTAAAAAAATGAAGGATTATTATAAAAATAATCCTGAACTTAAAGAAAAGCAATCAGAAAATTTAAAACAACATTATATAAAAAATCCTATAGCAAGAATACGAACTAGCTTATGCTCATTATCTAATTGGGCATATAAAAGAGGAATACCTATGTCATTACTACCAATAGATTATTTTTATGCAAAGAAAGCAGCCTAGATATTACCAGTCTGACGCAAAAAAAGCCATATACCGTGACTGGAAGCAAGGGCTAATACCTTATGCTAACATGGCGACAGGCAGTGGCAAGAGCCTTGTTATGGCTGACATAACAGAAGATGTATTAAATAAAGGAAAAAGAGTTATTCAGCTTTGCAGCACAAAAAAGCTAGTGCAGCAAAACTATAAAGAAGCATACGAATATTGCACTAATAAACAAGATATTGGAATTGCTTGCTTAAAACTAGGTAAGATGCAGAACAGCAGAAAAGCAGTAATTGCCATGATGAAATCATTCTATAGTAAAAGAACATCAAGCGGTTCTTTTGACGTTTGCCTGATTGATGAATGCGACCTTGTTTCTCCTGATGAAAATACACAATATAGAAAAATAATAAAATCTTTGTTAAGGATTAATCCTGGCATGTTAATTGCAGGGCTTACGGCTTCACCGTTTCGCGACGATATGGGAGAATTATTCAATAAGTGCAAAAAAGGAACCCCACTTTTTACTAATCAAGCTTATGAAACACCGATAGCAAAGATGATAGAAGAAGGTTTTTTATCCAATATCGTAGACATATCAGGAGACATACAGATTGATTTAAATGGTATTTCTACAGTAGCAGGTGATTACTCGAAAGATCAGTGTGGGGTTCGTTTTGACGCTATTTTAACTGACGCAGTTGCCGATATGCGCTATAAGTTCAAGGAATTTGAGATAAATACGGCTGTTATTTTTGCATCAACTGTTAAAAACTCTTATCATATATTAGAGGAATGGAATAGAACACGCGATAATGAAGAAGTTGAAATGCGCGTTTCTCATGGTGGATTAACAGAAAAAGAACTTGATGATAATTTAAAATGGCTTGAATTTGGTCATGGAAGAAGATATTTAATCAATGTTGGTCTTTATATCCGTGGGTTCGACTACACGGCCTTACAATGCGTGTGTTTCTTTCTGGCTACTAAAGTAGTTAGTAAATACGTTCAAATAGTAGGCAGGGTAATTCGTGCTCACTCAGAAAAAGCAATCGGATACACACTGGATTTTGGCACCAACG
>JBAZVA010000141.1:0-2831 GCA_041661165.1 Candidatus Woesearchaeota archaeon
GAGGAACGATTTCAACAAAAGATTTTGCTTCGAATTTTGTTCTTTTGATTGATGCGGACTATATACTTATATCGACAAAAAGATAAAAAATAAAGATTTATTTATTTGATTTGTATAAAAATTTAATTCATAAAATAGTTACTATCATCCACGCAATGTCTCTTGTCGTCCATAAAAAATCGCTCGTATCGATGAGATAATTTCATGCATTCATCCATTGTAGTTCTAGAATTAGTGAGCCAATCAGTATTATTAATAAAAATAATATTGCTTGATTTTTTGTGTAAATGTATGTTTTTACGCTTTCATATATCCCTATAAGGAGGGTGCATATATAGATCAAATTGATGGTCATATTTATATATATAAAAATATAAAATATTTTATTCTTCTCAGGAAATATTGTTTTTTTGCCCGCTGTTTCCTGTCAAATTGTCGCCTATTGGCATATTCCCTGTGTTAATATCATTGCTTATGCTAATTTTATTTGCTTCTTGTTGTGCATAAAATTCGGCATCATAGTAGTCGGCTCCTATTGTTCCTCCTCACATATTCGCCATGCCAAAAAATAGCAGCATTATTCCGATGATTTTGTATATAGCCATTCATGAAAGTATTCCTGCCCCTACTAGGTATTTTTTGTGATGTTTTTTTACGTGAGTAACTACTTTCTCTCCGTGTGTGCGTACATGACGCACGATGTGTTCATGAAGCTTCATTTTGTAAGATTAATAAATTAAAAGAGTAGTTATTCTAAATCATCTAGTTGTGCTTTTAATTCATGATATTGTTGATCTTTGTATGTGTCTCAACTAGTAATTAGTCCATTTGTGTTGTGCATGCATGTATCCATTTTTTCAAAAAATATCTCCATTTTTTTTGCTTCCTTGTATTTCTCGTTCAAATTTTTTGCATTGTGATATCAGTAATCTAATTCGTTGAAAGTAGCTACTATTTCTTGGTTTTCTGTCTCTCATGCTTTGATCATCTCTTCAAAAGATTCGTGTGCTAATGCATTTATTTGATCCGTGATATTAATCACATTTGGTAATTTTTCGGAGGAGGCCTCAGATTTTCATGTGGTCATAGTGATTCCTATGAAAACACTCACTATTGCTATGATTTTCAACATGCTCAAGCCTAAAGCCATTCCGGCTCAGAATATATATTTTTTATGGTGCTTCTGAACATGATTAATCACATATTTTTTGTGTTTGTTTATGTGATTGATAATCCTCGTCTGGAGCGTTAAGCTACCCATATTTTTATGCAGGAAATACATTTTATCTTTTTTGTTAATATATAAAATTATGTTAATCCATTTGATTAAACACTTTAATTGTTTGATGATATATTTCGTCTTGTATTCTGCCCCCCGTATCATCAAAATATCATATTTCATGAAAAAATCTGTCTTTTTCGTCGAAGAACTCCTGTATTTCTTGTATTATTTTGAATTTTGCGTTAATATTAGTGGTGTCGTGAAAATCTTCATGTAGCTGATTAAAGTAATCAAATCAAGTCATATTGTATGGATTTCATTTTGTTTGTACATCGTTTAATATGCTTCTTACGTCGTAGATTACCTTATGAAACACTTCTGCCTTTTCATGCATATTTAGTCTTTCAGCATAAACATTACATCTTTGTGTGAAAATTGTGATTCCTGTAATTACTCAAATTATTAAGATTATTTTGAAAATTATTGCGCCAGAAATTGCTCCAAGCAAAAAAAGATATTTTTTTTGGTGTTTTTGGATGTGATGAGATATGTTATTTTTGTTTCTGCTTGTTTTTTGTTCTATCTTTTTTTTGTTTTTCATGTTTATAATGTAAACTAATAAAAGTTTATTGTTTTAGTAGCTGTTGAAACGCGTCATTTATTTTATGATATCTTTTGTCCCTTATCTGCTCTTCTTCTGTTTCCAAGGCTCATATCTTATGGAGCCATTTGTCTATTTTTTCTATAAAGGCGCTCATCTTGATGGCCTGTATTAGTCTTTCTCCAGGTGTTTCAGCATAGTGGTATGCCTTATCTATTTGTAAAAATTCTTCAGATCAGGTAAAATTGTGTGGATTTCATGTTTTTAACATATGGGCAAATTGCTCGTGAGCAATATCATCTATTTGCGCAAAGACTTGAAATGTCTGGCAGGATTTTAATTCATTTTTGTATATCCTAGATAGACATAAAGATAAAATTACTACAACACTTGTGCATAGTATGGCTATGCTTTTGAAATTCAGCAGTCTTCAATGCGTGTTTTTTTGTTCATGGGAGTTTGTCATCGATCTAGATCGTTATATAGATAAAAAGATTTTTTATTTTATTCGATGCTTCTGAATTGTTTCAATAATTCTTGATATTCATCATCCCTTTCCATGTCACTATTTTTATCTTCTGCTAGTGCTGCGCGATTCTTTTCAGCTTCCATCAATAAATCAATCATTTGTTTGCTTACTAGATATTTTTGATGCATATCGTTTATCCTGTGATATTCTTTGTCTATTTTATAAAATGCCTCCTTTTGCGCTTCGTTAAATGGATTTTCTTCAGCATTCTCAATGATTTCTTGGTGGGCTATGTCATCTATTCTTACGAAGATTTCTAACGCCTGATGCATTGATAATTCATTGATAATTCTCGATTGACGCATAATTGCATTAATTCCTATCAAAATTATCAATATTGATATATATTTAAATATTTTACTTCAGGAAAATCGTCCTCATTTGAATATTTTCTTTTCTTGATTTTTGTCTGTCATTTGTTTGAAGAGTTATTATCTAAAAAGATTATTGATTACTTAGCTGATTGATTTCTTCTTCAA
>JBAZVA010000142.1:0-2808 GCA_041661165.1 Candidatus Woesearchaeota archaeon
AAAAATCATGAAAATCATGATGTTATATGATCAATAATCCAGACTTTATGATCAATCTGATGAAATGATAATATAAGATTTATTAAATCATTTAAAAATCATGAAAATCCCTATACTATATGGACACTAATATTAGTATTAAAAGAAATCTGATGATCTGAAAATATTGAATTTATTAAATCATTTAAAAATCATGAAAATCCAGTCGTTATACAATCATTAATAGATATTATTTGAAGCATCTGATGATCTGAAAATATTGAATTTATTAAATCATTTAAAAATCATGAAAATCCAGTCGTTATACAATCATTAATAGATATTATTTGAAGCATCTGATGATCTGAAAATATTGAATTTATTAAATCATTTAAAAATCATGAAGATAAGGTAATAAAAAAAGTGGTAGAATGAGTTTTAAAAAACATTACAAAATATGTTAGATTAGAAAATAAGAATAAACCAATTCCATAAACTCATACTATATTTTTTGTAAATCAATCAAATTTAGTAAAAATACTCTATTTTTATATACCAAATTATATTTGCATCGCTGATTTATAAATAATTATTTATCCCAAATCCCCCAACCCAAAAACAGATATCTACCCAATATCTGTTTTTTCTTTCTTTTTTCAATTTTTTTCTTTTTGTAAAAAAGTATAAAGCCCTCGTCAAATCGAACCAGAGATTCTAAATATAAAAAATGAATACTCTCTCGATAGACAAAATAAACCCGCGGATAGTCCGCAAATGTTCATTAACATCTGTAATTTCTCTAATAAAAGAGAAATAAAAAAAACTCAAAGGAGGTGATTGTGAAGATTGATAAAAGCTTTATGACTTCTGTATCAAGATGTGTAGGTGCAGTATTGCTTGTAATTCTGTCGACTCAGATTGCCTCTGAGAAAGACAAAAAAATCGTTCGAGAAAAAGTAAAAAAGGTTTCCAAAAAACTGAAACCTTTTATCGAAAAAATCGATAACTTTCTCGGATAAAAACAACAACAAATGGAGGACACGGCTATGGGATGGTTTTCATGTGATCATAAATGGGAGTCGTATCAAGACAGACATACCTTGTTTGGCAAATCAATTAATCGCCATAAATGCACAAAATGTGGCAAGGTTGAAGACTGTAATAAGTACGGAACCAGAATAGACAGTGATGGTTATTCTTATCACGCTTGTGGCAAATGTGGAAATTACAACTTTTAAATCAACCAGTAGTTTAACGTAGTAAATCATCAAAACAACTTAAAAGGAGATTTACCATGTCTTACATTAATGGCAGCGATGATGGTTATGAAAAGGGGCTTTCTGATGGTATTTCTGGTAATTCCAGTAATCCTGTACCCTTGAGTGATGCACTCCGACAGGCTGTTCACCCTGAATCCTACACCGATTCCTTCATTGACGGCTACAACCGTGGCTGGACAGACGGCAATCGGAAGCGCAATGGGGTATAATGTTTTGTGAAAACTTAACCTAAAAGGAGGTAGAAATATGTGGCTCGTAATCGCGCTTGTCGCAGCTGTTTGTCCTCCGCTTGCTCTATTATGGCTTGTAGTTTGTGTTATCGGCTTTATTGGCAAGGGGAGTGGACGTATTTAATATACATACAAATAAAGGAGGTGATAATAACAAAAACAAAATTTTACAAAAAGAAGATATTTTCGGGTATTGTCATAGTGATAATTACTTGTTAAATCTTCACAACCAAAAAACACCGAACGCAAGTTCGGTGTTTTTTCTTGTTTTTTTCAGTTTTTTTCTTTCTAAATAAGAATATAAAACAATTACTTTAATTTTTAACTTTTTAATTATGAAAAATATTACTACAGTACAAAAAGGATTAGTAAATTCTTGAAAAATAGTTTTATCTGATTTGGTTGGTAATTATGAATGACCTTATGCTTTAATTGTCTTAAGTACTGCTATGAGGATATTCGATACACTTATTTGATGAGTTAATTTTTTACCAATGACATATTCACCTACTGATGAACATTTAAAAGAAAGATGTATATGTAATATTGATTTATCTATGGGCGATGTACTTGATTTTACAGATAAACAATTTGAAGATTTTTGTAATGAAGGTAATAATACCTTAGATCCTGTTAAAAAAACTTGTTATGATTATAGAAAAAGAATGCTTGAGGCTTTAGATGATATTTTTAGTGAATAATATTTCGATGTATTATAGAATATCTATTCTGTAATAAAAGAATAAATAACTAAATTTTACAATTTAATAAAAAATAATATGACCACTTTAAGATGAATACAAAAAGATATAACATGATTAACAGATGACAAATACATTGAATCTGTTGATGAAATAATTTCACCGATAGATCTTATAAATAAATTTCAAATTGATTCAAAGACAGCTGATTTTATAGAATTAAGCAGAAAATCTATAAGTAATATAGTAAATCTGAATGATCCAAGACTTCTTGTCATAACATGACCTTGTTCTATTCATAATTCTACGGAAGCAATATTGTATGCTGAAAAATTACAAAAAATCAAAGAAAATAATCCACATTTATTTCTGGTAATGAGAACATATTTTGAAAAACCGAGAACTACAACAGGATGGAAATGACTTATAAATGATCCAGATTGTGATGACAATTGTGATATTGAAAAATGACTTGAAATTGCTAGAAACTTACTTTTAAAAATTAATCAAATGTGAATTCCAACTGCTGTAGAATTTCTGGATACAATAACTCCTCAATATATAGCTGATCTTGTAAGTTCGTGAGCTATATGAGCAAGAACAACTGAAAGTCAAGAA
>JBAZVA010000143.1:0-1440 GCA_041661165.1 Candidatus Woesearchaeota archaeon
AAGTTCATTGCAACTTCAAGCAATTGATTCATCGAATCAATCAAACAATTTCAGCAAGAGACATAGTTCACAGCAACTAGTTGCATCTGCAATGAAAAAATCTCCAATATCAGAGTGTAATGTATAGGACGCACAAGTTTGCGGAATAACAAAAAAAAACGATGCTTTAATAGCAGTTAAAACTGTGCCTGCAATGCAAAAAATAGTTGCATTGCAATATGCAAAAAGAAGAATGATTGTCCCTCATATGGGTGAGCATGAAGGCTTTGTTGAAAACTCTTTAATCAAAACGCCATCTGGCTATCAAAAAATTCAAGATCTTGAAATTGGTGATATAGTTTACGGGTCAGATAATCATGAGAAAATTGTTATCGATACTTTTGAGCAACAAGCTTCTCAATTAGTTCGCTTAACAAAAGATAATGAAATCATTCACGTAGCTTGCCATCAAAAATTTTATCTTCCGCAACAAAATAAATGGATTGCAGCTCAAGATATTACATCATTAGATATTGTACTTTCAACAGACAATCAACATATTTCATTTGATGCTATAGAAATCATCGATCAAAATATTAAACTGTATTGTCTTACCGTCCAAGACCATCTTTTTAAGGTTTCATCACAAGATATTCTTGTCCATAATATGGCTGCTCCTGTTGCACAAATTTTAACATTTCTTTTTGTTGAAATGCGGCAACCTATTATTTACCTATTTGCAGCGAGCGTATCATTAAGAAGCGTAAGCACATATTCACCATTTCAAGAAATTAACGGTGTTGTTACTTATAAACCATCTCAAGAAAAACTTTCTTTTGATTGTAAATATAATCAACTTAAATCATTAAAAAAAGAGCTAACGAGTATTTACAATGCTTTAAAAGCAATTAATTACAAGCTTGATGATCAAAAAAAACTATTGAATTTTACACCTACAAAACCAAAAAATATACTCAGTCTTTCTAATATAACTGCACAATCTGAAGGTGAATTAAATGCTGAAGCAAGAAAAATTTTAACAGAATATCGCCAAGAAAAATTAGAAAAGCTTGAAGAAGATATTTGTAATTTACAAATTAAGATAGGTTTATGTGTCGATGAATGCATATATCGTAAAAATGAAACTATAAAATTCTATAATGAACTTCGCCATAAAGAAACTGACCCTTTTTATAAAACAAGAAGGTTAAACCCTCATAGTTCTTATGCTACAGTACAAAAATATTATGAAAACTATCTGATATACGACATGCTCATGACACAAGGTGAAGAGCGAATGGAAGAACTTTCTACTATTATAAAAATTTTTGAAAAGTATAATCAAGACAGTGTCATTGCAAAAACAACAACTATATTACCTCTACTGGTTATACAAAAAGATAATATAGAAAAGAATAAAGCAACTATCAAAAATAACAGAATAGATAACGATAGCGCTCA
>JBAZVA010000143.1:1450-2785 GCA_041661165.1 Candidatus Woesearchaeota archaeon
CCATCATCAACCACTACCTAATCCAACGAAAGAAATAGCTGCTGTTAAAGCTAAATTGCACCAAAGTCTTAAAGATACAGTACAGAGTCGATGGGAATATATAAAATAT
This sequence comes from Candidatus Woesearchaeota archaeon, assembly GCA_041661165.1. GTDB lineage: Archaea > Nanobdellota > Nanobdellia > Woesearchaeales > JBAZVA01 > JBAZVA01. Next base: position 1,560 of record JBAZVA010000143.1, read on the forward strand.
GAAAAAGTAGTAGAACCTGATAAAGAACCTGAGGATGAAGAAATCCCTAGAATATATGTTGGTGTAAGCTATCATGGAAAAAAAGCTACATTAATTAAAAGCGCTGCTCCAAAAAATGGACAAGCAGCTTTAGATAAATCTTTTCAAGTTGGTCCTCGCGTAAGAGTTGGAGTTAGCGAAAATCAAATAGTTATTTTAGGCAGAACTCTTATTAAGCCTCAAGGTGGGGGGAGTGAATGGCATGGATACGCAACAACATGGGATGATTTAGAAAGTAATCAAGAAAGTGATATCATAAAAACATTAAAGCACAATAACTTAGTAAAAAAGAATGGAAAAATATTATGAATAATTCAAAATTTATATTTAAGATTAATGAGTATGAGGAAATTATTATTCAGATCGATGAGTATCCTGAAGATGTTCCTTATTGTTTTTATGATGCTAATTTTTATCTAGTAAAGAAAAATGAAAAAATAAAATTATGTTCTTTTTCTTTACCTTCTTATATTGATAAACTCATAACTAATCTTAATGATATTTTACAAAATAAAAAACAATTACCATCTTGTTTTTTAGAAGATATAGGACATGCATGGAATTTATATGTTAATGCTGATAACAATTCAAAATTATTATACGCAAATCAAAAATATAAATTTTTAGATAATTACTATCTTTGGTATTCATCTTTTACTACATGGATTTATAATGACAACCAAAATAATATTATTCTTGAAGTAACCCCATCATATCCTTATACATATTCATCAAAATTTTCTTATCAAAATTTTTCACAATGGATGAAAATTTATAAGCCATTATGCAAAACAATTATTCCAAGAAAAACTGCTGAGCAATGGCTTGCACAAGCGACTCAAATTTTAATGACTATAGATAAGAACAGTGAGCAGTTACATGCACAAGGTAAATTATAAAAAAATATCATGATTGATAATAAATTACTCATATTTACTTTAAACAAAAAAACAAAAATAGTAGTAACTTTACCTGAACCTAATTTTTTTCTAACTAATTACGATAGGCTTTCGATTTGTTTTTATTACAATAATCAAGAGATTTTGCTATCTAGTCTTACAGCATTTGATTTTATTGATACGCTACGTTTTCTACTTATCAAAGGCTTGAAAAACGAATTACAACTTCATAAATCACTTAATCAAGATCTTGGTTTTATGCTTAATCGATGGTTTAATGAACAAAAA
>JBAZVA010000144.1:0-2768 GCA_041661165.1 Candidatus Woesearchaeota archaeon
GAAAGAAATAACGGTTAATAGTCCAACTAAACCATTTTTTAGACTCTTCACGGTATAAATGGCGACGAAGATGTGGTATATAATGGTTATCTAATCACGTTTAAATGCTAACTCCTGTCGAAAAGTGCATTATCGGCCTTGCGCATATTGCAAATAATAGGACCAATTTAATTACTTATTCTAAAGAGCCCATTTAATTGCTGCATACTGTTTCGTTTGCCGATTATGGACTTTTCGATACACAAAACACAGAAACATTTATAAATAGACCAAAATTTATCCTCTATATATTATGGATAGTTGGGCTTAAGCGTAACTATACCGGGTGAAAATAATGGCAAGAGCATATTCTAGCAGTAAAGGAGTCAGTGGTTCTAAACCAGTTGACGCAAATGCGACAACAACTTGGGTAAAATATTCTCCAGCAGAAATTGAGAAATTAATAATCAAAGAAGCAAAAGAAGGATTGCCTCCATCAAAGATTGGACTTAAATTAAGAGATACTTACGGAGTTCCAAACACTGAACTTTTGTGTCAAAAAACAATCACAGAAATTCTAAAAGAAAACAACATGACAAAAAAGTTTCCTGAAGATTTAATGGCTCTTTTTAGAAAAGCAGTTGTTTGTAATGATCATTTGAAAAAGAATAAACACGATCAAACTGCAGTTCGTGGACTTGTAATTACAAAAGCAAAGATTCACAGACTTGTAACATACTACAAGAAAAAAGACAAAGTAGATCAAACATTTAGATTCGATGTTGATGAAGCAAAATTATTGGTTGAATAGACTGATAGTTTAACTTTATTTTTTAACTTTTTATTTTTTTTATTTAGTTTTTATGTGTCAGTTTAGAATTATTAAAAATTTTATTATTCACGATGATTGATTTCCTACCAGAATTTGCCGCAAAAGCAGATTCATTTAAAAGTTATTTTCTAGATGCAATAAAGATAAGAAAAAAATTCTATATAATTACACATAAAGATTGTGACGGCGTTTCGTCTGCGTACATATTAACTAAAATTCTAAATGCGCTTGATTGTTTATATGACATAAAAACTTGCACATTCATAGACGAAAAAACGATATACGAACTTGCAAAAACAATTGAATGCGAAAATATAATATTCCTTGATTTAGGATCATCTTACCTTGATATAATTGCTGACGCTTTCTTTGGAATGGGAGAAAAGAAAAATGTATTTGTAATTGATCACCACCATATCAAAGCTGAAAGTAAAGAAATAGTTCAATTAAATGCAAGAGAGTTTGGAGTAGATTCTGACGCATATATGTGCGGCGCAACAACCGTATATTTTTTTGCTAAGCAATTCTCTGACGTTTTGTCACACGAAGAATTAAATAAATTGGCACTCGTTGCAACACTTGGCGCAATTGGTGATTATCAAGCGAAAGACAATATCGAAGGATTAAATAAAATAGCAATTGATGAGGGAATTTCGTCTGGGATGATTACACTTGAAAAAGATTTGAATATTTACGGAAAAGAATCTAGATATTTACACAAATGTCTTGCAAGATGCGATTTTGATGTACCTGGAATAAAATCAGAACATGATGCAATGGATTTTGTGATTAAAAATGGATTTTATGAAAAAGGAAGATGGACAAAATATAATGAATTGTCCACTGACGAGAAAGAACGATTGAAAAAGAAAATACTCGAACTAAGAAATGGAAATAATGAAAAAGTATTTTCAAACAGCATAATGTTTTATGTTGGAGATAAAAATAATAAGAGAACAATTGATGCTTTTGAATTTTCCACACTGATTAACTCAAAAATAAGAATGGATGACGATGTTACCGCAATAAAATTGTGTTCATTTGATGAAGAAGTTATTAAAAAAGCAAAAAAAGAATTGTTTGAATATCAAACGGAACTAAAGAAAAATTTAGAATATATTGATAGTCTTGGTGATAACAAAGATAAAAATAATACTCAGAAATATACTTCTGACAATATTGTCATAATAAATTTGTTTGACAAAATAAAACCAAATTTCATATCTACTGTTTCTTCAATAATTGGAAAATCAAGAAAATATCCTGATGGTACACTTTTGTTTTTGATTGGAAGAATTAACCCAAACGAAAGTAAAATTTCTGCCCGTGTTTGTGGACTATCTAAACAAAACAAAATAAACGTAAAAGAACTTCTTGAAGTAGCTATGAAAGGAATCACAACAAACCTTGGCGGACATTTTGAATCCGCAGGTGCGATTATTTCTACTTTTGACGAAGAGAAGACAATTGAGAATTTAAAAAACATAAAGATTTAACATAACATCAGTTATTTTTCAATCATTTATCTGATTATTTGCTTAGAAAGTAGGTGATAATTCAGGTTTGAAAGAATTCCTATTTACCAAAATAGGATTCTCTCTTTTGAGGTATTTTAACATTAACAGTGAATAAATATTCTTTTCTATCCCCCCATCAACCCAACTAAAAACAGGAGTAATAACCGCAGCATCATAATTTGTCTTCAATGGACTTTGTCCAACAAAATTTATCTTTTCAGTTTCAAAAGCCAACGCCCCTACAAAACCTTGACCGCTATCATACTCATAAAGAACATTAAAAACATCATCTTTAGGGACAATTAATCTTATATTTCTAATTTTATCCGAAGAAAGAACGTCATAACCTAATCCTAGCACATATTCCTTCACTAACTTATCTACCCGTTCTTCACTTAAATTTCGATTCAAATTTTCCCCTCGTAAATTGAGTTTATCAT
>JBAZVA010000145.1:0-1812 GCA_041661165.1 Candidatus Woesearchaeota archaeon
TATACAAAATAATTTTATTTGTTTCATGCATTACCTTTTATATGAATTTTAGCAACTGATTCCATTGAAAAATTTTTAGGAGTACGAATTGAAATCCCCTCAAAAACTTCTTTTTCACCATTTGCATTATAAATACGCAATTCATGAGATGGTTTAACAGCTGATTCCACCCAATTAAATCCAGATCCTGTCGATTCTTCAAAATAATCCAACGCAACATAATCCTCCAAATACGGACGTCTTTTTTCCAATGCAAAATTTTCCAAAACTCTGACGCCATAAATATTCAAAACATTTTGCTGATCACAAAATTCATATTCAAATTTCACAATTCTAAATGTTTTGTCTTTATAAACAAAGCATTGATTCAAAGTTGGAATTTGATCACTCAACAATTTCAAATGTATTTTTTGACTAACATGATCTTCAATAACCAAAGGCAAAGCATTTAAAATTTTTTCATAACATTTTTGCCCATATTCTGATTCAAAAAATGAAAAATTATTATTAAACGATAAATATTGTTTATTATTAACTTTTTCCCAATTTTGATTTTCAAATGTAAAAGCTAGATGCTGAACCAGACATTTATAAGCATCATTATCGTAAAAAATAACATCACCTTCTTGATATAAAGCACCAGCAAACCAATTATTAGGAGATTCCTTACAAGGCAACTTCAACTGATAATTGATAGTCTTAGTCGATAATGCAGAGCTAGATATTGAACCATCTAATTTAGAATTAGGTATTTCATCAGAATGTCCTTGATTGAAATTATCATTAAAAAATCTAAAAGAAACAGATTCTTTTCTAGAAATCACGTAATAATATTTTATCAAGCAATCTAATTCACAATTTTGTATTGAAAAAAAATTACCAAATTTATTATCATCTTCAATCCACTGAACAGTACGAGGAGTGATATTAAAATCTAAAATAGAAACTCTCTTATGTTCACCTTTCAAAGGTAATTTGTTTTTTAATTTTTGGAGAGAATATGTAGCAATTTCTTCTTGAGCACTAGCAAAAACATTATTCAAATAATCCCAATTAGCCTGAAAATTCAAAATAAGATTTTTGTATTCACGCTCAATTTCTTTGATATTCAACAAGCATTTTTCATCAAAAAAATATTCGTCAACACAATTAACAGGAACAACTTGAACAAAATCATGTTCGACCAACAATGCCGGAGAAAAATTAAAATTCAAATTAGCAAAATCATTCAACAAATCTTTAATCTGAGCTTTGTAATATTTATTGAATAAAAAAGACGAAACATATTTATCATCATCAATAAAATACTCAAAACATTCCAAATCAATTCCATCAACATTCAAAATTTGAACCACATTGCTCGACCAGATTTTAATTTCTGTTGATTTATTAAACTGTGATTTTATTTGTACTTTAAAAAATTGTTCAGAATTATTTATTTTCATACTTCCTCTAATTTCAAAACCCAAGAAGAGGATTTTATTTTTTGAGATTTAACAACGCAAATAATTTCTGGCATACAAAACATGTCATTTGCATTAGCATATTCTTGCAAGTTTGCATTCATATCATCTTCAGGAGAATTTCCCTCTTTAAACAAATAATCAAAAGCAATTTTTCTAGCATTGTCATTTGAATAAGGAATAGTCATCATTCCAGAAACAAAAGAATATTCATTCATTGATAATTGAGGAATACGGCCACATCCACGCAATTCAATCTCAAATTTTTGCGATCTATTCACTCTTAATAAGTTATTAGCAACGCCACGACGAAATTTATTCTTCAAAGCAAATTTATAAGTAATAGAAT
>JBAZVA010000145.1:1822-2746 GCA_041661165.1 Candidatus Woesearchaeota archaeon
CATCGCTTAGATAGAAAAATTTTTTAGAATTTGAAATAATACTTAACATCATCAACCTTCTTTTTTTCTTGCATAAAATATGCATCCTGAACACTACCATCACTATCATCATAAAGACTTTGAGAATAAAGATCCCAAAATTTTTCAAGAATAGTATGCTTCAAACAATTTGGCAAAGTTTCTTTATCATACCCAGCTTCATAGCGAACTTTAAACACCCCATCCTTTAAAAACTGAAGTATCAAATTATCGTGTGTACGCCTAATATGCATAGGCTCCACAGCATTACCAACACCATCAGTAATTGATAAAATTTTCAAAACAGGACCAAAAGAAAGATTAAGATAAGAATTATCATGAATAATCTTCCACACCTTTTTTTGCAAAGATAAGCCAGTTTGTAATTCAACATGCTCGATTGCATTTTGCAAAAACTTAGCAATATCACTATCACTATCACTAAGAGCAAAGTGTTCTTTCACTTCGCTAATCTCAATAGGCAATTCATCAAATTTATGTTCTAAAATAGCCCTCATAATAACCCCTCTAACAATTCAAAACACTCATAACCATTGAGCAAATTTTCAACAAAAAACTCACAAAATAGATAAAAGTGTTCATCTTTAAAAAATTGAAAATACTTGCATTAACAAGCAAAACAATTTTATTAATAAAAAAAATGCAAATTTAAACTAAAAATTGCACTATATGCCAATCAATTACGCCAATTTAATAGCTTTAATTGCAGCAGAATCTATAACACCAGCACCAGTAAAGCTAGAATACGTCAAGCCAATGGAACCTGGTTTATCATATAGATGATGAGTACGCACACCGCCAGAATACTGCATATCAGCAATCAAATAACCATGTTTGAAGTTACCAAACAGAACAACATTGCCCAATTCATCGAGAATATGTACA
>JBAZVA010000146.1:0-2737 GCA_041661165.1 Candidatus Woesearchaeota archaeon
CGTTACCATAACGTCCATTCATCATTCCAACATAGAGTTCTTTGAATCCGTCTTTGTACTTTTCGGTAACACTGGCTTCTGTTTGGATTTTCTTCCATGTGTTGTCGAACACTACTTCATTGTCTTTTTGAGCGGCTTTACCTGTTAAATACAGTTTCTTTTCATCGTTTGATACTCCGATAGCCCAAAATATACCGATAACTATTACCAATACTACGACACCAATTCCAATAATTTTTCCCATGATCTTTTTTTTTTAATATTAATATTTAATGACTTATTTTTTATTACTAATAATTTTAATATTTCCAAAGGGAATAACTAGCGATATTATCATCAATATTATTGATATATTTACTAAAATCATAATGTTTTAAGTTTTCCACATCTACATTATGTGGGATTTTATCAAGTTCAACTGCCTGTTCATCTTCTCCAAACAATTCTATATATAATTCTTGATTAGTTTTTCTCGCATTAATAAAGTAATTTTTAATTGGATTTAAAACACTATCAGGAAGCGAAATTAAAAATAATTCGATTGGTTTATCTTCAGAGTTCCACAAAGTAATCCTATTTTGTATATCTTCATATATGTCTTCGATATCATAAAAAATAGCGTGTTTTACATTAGTTTGCCGATTTATAATATAAACCAATATTCCATTGGATGAATATTCATAAAAATGATCATCGGTACCTTCAGAAGCAGTACACCATTTTGTATTCATACCATATTTTTTACTAGCTTCATATGTTAATGGTAATAAAACTAACCATTCATCATTATCTACTAATTTATATGTTGCTTTTTCAAGATCTTTTTCCTTATCAATTTCTTGTAAAGTTTGAACATGAATAACTACGTCTTCAGCGGACAAAGTTTGTAAATCAACACCCTTCAAAGCGTTTGATTCAAATTTATCACAAAAATAATTAAATTCATCAATTTCAATTTTGTTTAATATTCTATCAAGAATAAAAATGATAAAATATTTTTCCAAAGAACTAAAATTATCTGACTTATAATCCTCAATCTTTTTAACAAAATTGTCTTTAGACATTTTTTTGTCTATTTCTTCATGAATTATTCGAGCCAATAATTCAACATATTTAGTTTTCTTATCAGGAACTAAAGATTCGATAATTTTAACTAAATTTATTTGATTTTTCTCATTTTTCCGTAATTCATCTATTCTACTCATCTTGACTTTCTTTTTCATCAGATTCGACTAGCCACGCTTCATAAGCGGCATCAACTCTTCCTGAAAGTAATTTATTTAACAATAATATTCCCACTGGAAGTGATAGGACAAATATAATAACATTTTCTAACATTACCAAATTTTCGGTTAAAAAATAGTAAGTTAAAAATAAAGTTGCATAATGAAATATTTGGTCAATGTTAATTACTGCAAAAACACCAAAATTCGGAATACCTGTATAATACTCTTTTTTTGCAAATTTTCGGGCGGTTATTTTACTTGATACATATTCAATTACAGTATGACAAATAAAAGTTATCGGGAAGAATAATAATACCAAAGGTGTCCATCCAATGTCTTCAGGTTTTATATGCCCAATATGATTTTGATATGTACACCATAAAGCAAAAAACACAAAAAACACTAATGTATATGTTCCCGTATGTTTTAATAAAATTTTAAAACTTTTAGATTTACCCGTAGCCATTTCTTCAGTTTGAAACATAAAGTCGGCAATATGATGAATTACTATTAGTATAAATGCTATTAACATTATTTCAAATGATTTAATTTTTCGTCAAGTTCTTTTTGAGCCTTTTCTTTAAGGATAGTTTGAAATGTTTCCTTAGACATTCCGTACATTGGACATTTCTTTATTTTCTCCATATCGATAGAACATTTTCCTCGACTGAAGAATTGTGAACTTTGGTCGTCAGGGTCACTAATAACCCGACCAGCACATTTTTGATCATTTAAAATACAAAGACAATATTCTGCACTGTCACCCGAAAGGTGATACTCATAATTTTCTTTATACAATGCGGGACACGTTGCCCCAATAACAGGTGTACTCATATTTATTTATTTAATTCGTTTGTCATTTCTTCATCAAATTCAGTACTTAAACCATCATCCTCGTATGATGCTTCATTTAAAAACTTATTGATACGAATTTTCACATCGTTTTTTAGTCTTCTTCTATCCTTGTGGGCTTCCTTTTTAATAACATCAACAAGAATTTCATAAGCTTCCGATGGAATATTTGATGGGTAAAACCCATGTGAATTAAGTATATGAACAACTTCGCCTTTAAGGGAAATTAACATATGTTCCATAACTATAAGGATTTCATCGGATTCTGGGTCAAACCTTATATCTTCCCGAAACTTTTTTGCGTAGTTTGTAACCATTGAATAAACTTTTGTTTGTTCTTTGGTCATATGGGAAAAAGCAATTTTCTCCCTTTTTTTCCTCATACGTTGTCTGAAACGTACAACCTGTTTTTTAAGTTTATAATTTATACTCATGATTTTTGAATTCTAGTTGCTTTCAACATATTATCTAAATTCCAACTGAATTGTAAAATTACTAAAATCACAATCAATTTCCAATCATACCAATAAAGGCATAATCCGACCGCGATGAAAAAACTGACTAATGCGGTTATGGCAATAATAATTCTTGTTCTTGTGTTCATACTTTATGTTTTAATGATTTCGATACAAAGATAGTAATAATAATTGAAACTACAA
>JBAZVA010000147.1:0-2713 GCA_041661165.1 Candidatus Woesearchaeota archaeon
TGTTAGCCGTTGGCTATTAGCAATTAGAAGTGAACAATTAATACAAGACCCGGAGCAGCAATGTTTCGGGTTTTGTTTTTATTGTAAGAACGAAAGAAAAAGATTACATTATCGCAGTTGAGAATCCACCAAAACTTAAAAGAATATCTAAGTTTATTTTAGAATGAGGTCTTAACTAATAAGCGTTTTACAATGATATTGGATAATAGGTAATTGAAGGTGAAAAATGACAACAATTGATGAAAGAGTTACTGAAATATATCTAGATTTTCAGGGTTTCCCTGCAAAAAATTCAATAGTGAGAAATGGGACCCGTGAAGATGCTTTTGTTTTATTAGTATTTGAAACGTTGTTTTATAATTATCATGGGATTAAGAAATTTGAACGGGGAAATCTTGAACATTTAGCAATCTTAAAAAATTATATTGTTCCCCCACCGGATGATTCTATAGATATTTTTTTCGAGGAAAAAGATGTTGATGAAAACCACTATCATGTCGTGCAGGTTAAAAACAGTAAATTACAACAGGTTGAAATTGAAGATTGTTTTACAAAAATGCATTCGAAAATTGATCTATATTTAAAAAGAAAAGATTTGGGGAAAAATTTAAAAGAAGTTATTTCCGACACCGAATTTAACAAAGACTATAAAAACCACATATCGTATTATGTTATACACAATGGCGACACAACAGCTGTCCGCAATCAAAAACCTAATTATTATATCTTAACATTCGAACAAATAGATTTATTAAGCGATGCTTCAAGAGAGATGAGTGTTCCAAAACATGTTTTTGAAATTGATACAGCAAATAATTTTATAGTTAACAATTATGTTCATTCAGCTAATAGCCAAAAACCAAATCCGGATTTACCAAGGTCAATTTTATGCAATTTAAGTGGATACGATCTTGCAAAATTGAACAATAAATACGCAACAACATTATTTGGCAAGAATATTTTGTATTCACATAATTTAAGGGAGTCTTTAAGCAAAAATTCTAAAACTTTTGACAAAATGTTTGATACAATTGATAGTGAACCCGAATTTTTTCTTTTTTACAATAACGGGCTAACCATGCTGTCAAGCGAATTTGACGCAAAACAGAATAAAAGTAAAGAAACTATCGAATTAACTAATTTTTCCATTATAAATGGTGCTCAAACAACGAGTACTTTGGGTGCATACTTAAGAAATGCAGAAATTGAAAAAGATGACAAAAAAATTAACCAGCTTAAAAAAGTATTCGTATTAACAAAGATTTTTGAAATAAATGATTCATTAAAAAACAGCGAATTGATTTCTGAGAATATTAAAATCTACAATAATACACAAACACCACTTTCCAGTAGAGATATGGTTTCCACTAGAAAAGAACAGAACATGATGCAACAAAAATACCTAGAATGTGATCCACCTAATATTTATATCAATATTAAAAAAGGCACGAGTGTGCCTGAATATATAAAAACGTACCCGCATCAAAAAATTAACAATGAAGTCCTTTCACAGTTAATATTGTGTGGGTTTTATTCGGAGCCATTTACAGCGAAAGATAAAAAAGCAAAAATATTCGAAAACGAAGGGAAAGATGATGTTTTGTTGAATGACGTATATCAAAAAATATACCACGAAGAAGAAGGAAAGATATTTAATATAACAAATGTTGAATTGGACGAGCTGTTATTTATTTACCGTCTCCATGAAGATACAAAAAAACTTATACGTAATAATTTGAAAGATCAACTTAATACTATTAATCAATCAACTTATTCAAAACCCGACAAGGAAGCTCGGACTGAGCAATTAGTAAGAACAATGGATATTGCAGGAGTTTGTTTGTTTTATAATATTACTCATTATTATGAGTTAAAAAAAATATGTGCGAATCAAATAAAAAACTATTCTGACAAAATATTTGATTATTTTCAATACTATGATAACAAAGAATACAAAAATAATATCATAAAGGATTTTAATTCATTGATTTATCTAAAAACAGTTGACATTATGAGACAAAATTCGGGCGGGGGAAATATCAACAATTGGATTCGAGCAGAAAAAAACGAAAAAATATTTTTAGATGCCGTACGTGATTATCTTGGAATGGATTTTACTGCAAAAGATCAATACTTAGGATTTATTAAAAAGTATAAGATTGTTTAATCATCATAAGATAAGATTAAAATTATGTGCTTTCGAATTGAGTTGTTACAGTAGTCAAGCTCGAGACAAGATATGAAGGGATTAAAGTTTGATATGGATGAGTGGGGTAGAAGATCTGTTTTTGAAAGCAGTTTTTTCTAACGCGATACAATTATTATTATATGGTTGGAAATTAATACCTGATATTAGGTAAAGGTGAAGATAATTTAATGAATTTAGCAGAATTTAATTGGCACAATTTTCGTTGTATTAGGTAGAGGCGTATGTGATTTTACTAAAATTGTAATAGTTTATAATAATGTTGTTGTATATAATCATATTTTTTACGAGTTTTACCCACCGAATTATGTTATAGTAATGGTTTTGGGCACAGGGAGGGAGATACTATGATCTCATTCTTGTCAGTTATTCATAACAAACATAAATCTATGCAGTTTTCACTTCTTGATCAAGTTACTGCCTCAATAGTATTTCAGATGGAAAGCGTTGGGGTTTATCACTATAATAAACTTACCTATCTTACTGAATATCTTTTTATTAAAAATT
>JBAZVA010000148.1:0-2700 GCA_041661165.1 Candidatus Woesearchaeota archaeon
TTCTTGAATCATCAAACCTTTGTCTAACCCCGCTGACTTAGTAGATATTTGTTTAAAAAGTAATAATATAAAAGTTCAACAATCTGGTATAGACTATATAACAAAAGTAAAATGAAATGATTTATCAAAGCGTTTGGAAGATTTTAGTAAACAATTATTAATAAATTTAAGTAATGATGGAGATAATCGTGAATCATTATTAACTGCTTTTTATGTGTTTGATTATCTAACTCTTGATAGTAAAATTGAGCTTATTAAAATTGGTATGAAAAGTAGTTATTCAATTATACGAGAGCGCGCTTATGAATCAATAGCAACTTTGCCAGTAGCCAAACAAAGAGAATTATTAACTATCATGGGGAAAACAATAATTGATATTTTTAAAGATCGTCAATTAAATCAGGAAAAGGTTGAATTCATTTTATTAATTCTTTGGCATTTACCAAAATTAACCACCAAGAGACTTCTTGCGTTTGGATTTTTTCAAATGATGAAAAACAAAGTAGATAACAAACTTGTTTTATTGTTTGAGATATTCAACGCCAAAAACAAAAAAGACTTGATAAAATTAAAATTATCTAAAGAATTTGTCAATGATTTTGTTTCCAATTCTCTTTATAAAAAGTATGATGTTGATGACAAGAATTTTAAAAGACAAAGATTTGAAAAAACTGGTTCCGAAACCACACTAATGGGTGGTAAATTAAAAGATAAAATTATTGTCCGCTATATTAAACCTTATCCATTTCTTTTATGAAAGCATCTATATGAAAATCATCGGCTTTGAAAAGAAAATGGTTTTGATTATGTTCCTATAGAACCAATAGTTTCCTATGATCTTTGCAAAGACAATCTTGTTAGAGTTTTTAGTGGAGTTCTTGATTTAGATTTTTATGATTTAGAACATAAGGTTTCGGTATATACCAAAGAATTAAGGTGCCAAAAAGACAAAATAATAGCTGTATTGGAAAAAGAGAATGTCATTCATGGACATTGTCATGATAAGAATTTTGTTTTACGTTTTTTTAGAAATCAAGATGGATTTGTTGATTTAAATAAAACTCCCAGAATTTACTTGATTGATTTTGATCAGGTAGAAATGTCTTAATTATCTTACCCCTAATGAGTCTTTTAATTTATCAAAGTGTAGCAGTAAAGAATAGAACTTTCTTAAATTCCATTGACAAATTTAACTTTGTATGGTATATTGTGTGGATTATAAAAAATCGAAAAATCGCTTGACTTTTTTTAGAAAGTTGCTTATCATATAGCAAGTTAGAAATTAATAAATCCAAACAAACTATTTTTCTAAAATAGCTTGTTTATCTTTTTTGAGAAAAATAACGTTTTCCAAAACGATACTGAGCGATAAAGTCGGAAAAATTAAATAAAATATATAAACATCTAGTAATGAATAATCATTATGAAATTACTAAAGAAGGTCTAGAAACTTTGCAAAAAGAATTGAAAGATTTAAAAGCCGAAAGAACTGAAGTTATTGAAACAATCAAAACTGCAAAATCTTTTGGTGATTTATCTGAAAATGCTGAATATGCTACTGCTCGCGAAAGACAAACTTTTGTCGAGTCTAGAATTAATGATGTTGAAGATAAAATTAAAAAAGCCGTTGTTGTTAATGCTAGTCATAATCACAATGTTGTTAGTTTAGGATCTAAAGTTGAAATTGTACAACTTAATAATTCTAATCATTCTTCCAAAATCATTGAATTAGTTTCTTCAGCTGAGTCTGACCCTTTAGCGGGGAAGATCTCTCAAGATTCTCCTTTAGGCTTAGCTATCATCAATCGTATGGTAGGCGACGAGGCGGTTGTCAAAACTCCTCAAAAAGAAATCCGTTACAAAATTGGAAAAATCTTGTAACTTTTCAAAAAATCCAATTAGCACTCTTGACAAAAGAGTGCTAATTTGCTAATATTAGAATATTATGAAACCTCAATTATCACCTCGTCAAAAACAAATACTCTATTACTTAGCCAAAGAGCAGGTTGCTAGTTTTGAACCAGTTGGTTCTATTCAAATAAAAGAAAAATATGATTTGTCTTTCAGCCCAGCAACCATTCGTCATGAACTTTATGAATTATGTCAGATGGAATATCTAGAACAACCTCATACTTCGGCTGGTAGAATTCTTAGTGACTTTGGCTGGGAGATATTAATCAGTGATTTTTTAGAAGATGTTTTGATTAATGATGATATTGTTGATTTGCCTGAAGACTTTAATGAATTTGCCAATCAACTAGCCCAAGCTACCAAAGCCCTAAGTATTGTCTTTGATTGAAAGAATAACAAATTGTATAAAAAAGGCATTAGCTATCTTTTAAACGACAAAGTCATTAATGATATTAAAGAATTAAGTTTAATTTCTAATATCATTGATAGATTAGATGATAAGCTTGATGAATTAAAAGATATTTTATTCAACAAACAAATTAATGTATATATTGGTAAAAAAAATCCTTTGTTCAATAATCAACATTTGGCTTTCATTGGTACTAAGTCTGATAAAGATAAATTAATCATTGCTATCATTACTCCGAAAATTACTGATTATGAAGATCATTTCAAACTTTTTAATCAATTAATTAATACTTTAAATTAATTCTATGGAAAACGAAATTAACGAACAAGATACTAGTCAGACAATACCTAATCCTGAGCTAGAAGCTCTAAAAAAACAGT
>JBAZVA010000149.1:0-2680 GCA_041661165.1 Candidatus Woesearchaeota archaeon
ATTTAATTCTGTCATGATTTAATTATATAATATAACCATGAAACATATCAAATCCAGCCAATTATTACTTATGGCATTTTTTCATTTTTGGTTAATGTATTTTTTGATGTACCTCATGGTCGATCGATACAATAATATTTATTTTAGTTTTAATCAAATCTATATGGCAGCAGTTATGACCACCCCAATGTTGATTTTGGAAATTCTGTTTATGAGGTCAATGTATCATAATAAAAAAATTATAAATATAATGATATGCCTAAGTATAGGCATATTTATACTATCATTTCTTTTTGTCAGAAAACAAACATTCATCAATAATAAACAATTTATCAGATCAATGATTCCTCACCATGCCGGCGCAATTCTAATGTGCCAAAATGCTTCCGTTACCGATCCTGAAATCAAACAATTATGTCAGTCGATTATTTCTTCTCAGCAGTCCGAAATTAATCAAATGAAACAAATACTTAAGAGATTATGAAACTGACCAATGATAGTTATACAATTTTTCTTGGCACGAAAAATTTTACCGAAAAATATTATCGTGATAAAAATGGTTGGTTAAAAATATCAGCAAAAGGCAATAAATTCAAAATGACTGCCGAGCAAGTCTTGAATCATCTTTTACCAGCATTGTCAGGTATTAAGTCAAATATCATATTAAGGGTAGAATACAAAAAAGGTTAATATTCTTGCTTTTCCATCACCGATTTGAGTTTTTCTAATGTATCTTGCGTAAAAGGATTGTCAATTGTTCCCCTATCTACCCATTCATAATATTCAAATTCTGAAACATTTTGATCAATGGTTTTGAATATATATCGACAATGATAATTTTTGTCTTCTGAAACCCATTCAACTAGTTCATTTTTCTTAATGTTTACTACTTTCATCTCACTTGGATTACCCTTTTCATCCCAAAGTTTGTAAATAGTTCCTACACGAACAAACAATTCGTTAGTTTCTTCTTTTGCAATCGAATCAATCCATCGAGTCGAATTTGGAGGAGTTGTGACAAAATCAAAAACCTCATTAACTGATTTATTAATTCGAATTATTAATTTATTATTTTTCACTGATAAATTGATTTATAAAGTTTCTTCTTGCTCTGGAAAAAATGCTGGAGTGGAAATAAGTAGCATTTTTATTTTTCCTACATAACGAAATTTTGAGCCAGCAGGAATAACAACTAAATCACCACTTGTGCATTCTTCTTTTTGATCATTAATTAAAAAATACCCACTTCCCTCTAAAATATAATAAATAAAATCACATTCATGTTCTATTAAAGTAGTTTCATGACCTTTGTCAGTTTTGATTATGACTACTCCTGCTCTTGTAGTTAAGTCTGCAACTGAAAATTTTTTACCTTTAATTCCAACTTTTTCAAAAGAATAATCAATAGGTGTTTTCAAAACATGTGTGTTCATATAATAATTGTATCAAAAGTTTCAAAAATTCTTACAATTTTTATAGCAAAGAGATACTTTCAGGAGTGTCAATGTCTACTAAACCTTTTGTTTCGAAGTATCCCATTTTTGTTCTTGTTTGGGGAATTTGGGCAAATACCTCTGTTAATTTACTTGTCTCCTTTAACTTTTTGATTATCCCGATATCTAGGATACTAAATAATCCACAAGTGAATTTTTGTCCGATTTCTTTTGAAATGCTTTTAACGCGATTGCCCTGGATTTCTACTTTATAGTCACCAACTTGAGTATCAGACACACCGATTACTGCAGAATAATCAGATTCTAGATTTGAAGCGTACTTGATATAGGACGACAATTGGGGTTTAGGAATGTACATATCGCCAAAGACAAAAGTTACCGGTTCGTTCCCTTTATAATTGAAAACGTATTGGCCAAGTGTTGGTAGTTTAATATTATTTATTAAAATTCTTTTTTTGATTTCACTCCTGTTATTATCTACAAATTCTTCGATCAATCTATTATCACCAACAAAGATTTCAATATCTGATATTTCTGGAACATCCAATTGTTTTAGAATGTCTATCAGTATTGTTTCGCCATTTTTGGTGACCAAAAGAGATTTTGGTTTTACTTCAGCGGAAAATCCAATCCTGGTTTGGTCTCCTCCAACGAGTACTTCGGCTTTCATACCTGGATTATACTAAAAAACCTACATAAGTCAATATTATAGGTTTTAAAAATTTGATTTCTTGTACTATTGACATATAGAAGTGCTTGCAGTGTGGAATGATTGTAGAATTATTTTTCTTTAGTTTTCCGATTTATTTCGAAAGAAATAGAATATTTGTTTGGAATTTTCCAGTAAGAAAATCTTAAAAAAAGAAACTGAAATTTATTTTCAGCAATTTTACCTAAACCAAATCTATTTAATGTTAATTCTATGTCTATAGTCATTTTATAATTATACTCTCTCAATATTCTGTAGTAATTTTTCAAATTTTGTATAGCCACTTTCGGTGTTGAGATGGCCTGCATTTGGGATAAATTGAAGTGTTACATTTAATTTTTTGGAAAGTTCTTTGCCATTTTCTAAACAAACATAAGGATCATTATCTGAATGATAAACCGTGAAATTTTTTGATTTATCAACAATGGCTGGCCAATCGAATTGAAAATGAGTAAAAACATAATCGCTATCATAGTATTTAATTGGTCTGACACCGACAGGTGCGGAAACAAAGAAC
>JBAZVA010000150.1:0-2674 GCA_041661165.1 Candidatus Woesearchaeota archaeon
TTTGAGTTTGACATTATTTTTTTCTTACAATTTTTGATTTCACAAAAACTTGCTTTATTTCATAGTAATTATATTTACCGTCAAATATAAAACGACTGATTTCTTCTAACGCCTCAGAGTATTCATCGCACTCTAATATCAAGCGACCAACAAGTACAGAACCACCAAAATCATCTTCGCAGTCTGTCATACCGATTATGAGATATTTTGTTTTCAAACTACAATATTTTTTATTGTTGCACCACCTCTTTTTGTTTCTGATTCGATAACTTTCAATAAATTCATAGAAAGATAAGAAAGATATGTTTCCCACCCGTATTTTAATGATAAGTTCAATAACTGATTATCTGTAACAGACATTCTCTTTTGAATGAAAGAAGTCAGACTTTCGTAGCGTGTTTCTTTAAGCCAGTCGCTTTCTGTAAAGTTATTTTTCTTCATCCACATAAAAGTTAAAGTAGTAACTTTTTTATTTGCGAGAAGTATTCCTGATGCTGAATATTTTTTGACTTTCATAATGTTTTACTTTGAGTTTGACAGGTCAAAGATACATTACATTTATATTGTTTGCAAATTTCTAAAGTGCTTGTCAATTCTATATTATACATTTTATATGTATATGTATTTGCTTGTCGCTCTAAGCGTGTATCTAAATAATTGTAGGTTGAAAATATTTTTGTTAAAAAAGTCAAAAAACTGTGCATTTAATTGATTTTCAACAAATTTGCATAATCAATATTTTAATCATATCTTTGCAGTGCATTTATTCAGATAATGCTTCCTTTCTAAGAACCGCCCGTTACTGTTTGCCATAATCTCAATACAAGGGCGGTTTTTTCATTTTAATTTTTCGTAATTTTCGGTGACGTAATCTGTAATCATTGCTTTGATTTTTTTCTTCTCTGAATTTTTCAAATGTTTCTGACAATCCCAGTAAGCGTGACCACGTCTTATTTCCGAAACAATAATGTCTGATTTATCTTTTAGTAAGCGCACATCAAGAGTTTTAACGATATAGAAATATTCATCGTTTTCATAAACTATTTTCAAATGAAACCACTTTTCTACTGATTGCAGTCTACACTCTGTTATGTTCGCTGTTGTTTCTGTTTTCGTAGGTTTTTTCATCACAAATTATAATATGTTCTTCATTGCAGATTTCACAAAGCAATGATATTTTCTTGCACTCACCGACTTTTTCGCCCATTAACTCACCTTTTTGTTTTTCGTAGATATAGTAGGGCTCTATGTCAATTAACTTCCATTTACAACGGTGAAATAATCGTCTGAATAGTGTCATTTTTTTTCTTTTCTGAATATTACAAACCACGCTACAATCATTACAATCCAACAAAGAGCGTAGTCAATTAAAAAAAATATTATTATCGCTTTCAGACTTACTATATCCCATTTTATCAGTTGTAAAAACACATAACAGATAGCAGAGAGAACAATAGCAAGAGCAAAACCTTTATGCGATTCAATGATTAATTTTTTCATAAAACAATTTGCTTTCTGCTCTTTTTGATTTTATAATTATATACTATTTTTGCTTTACCTTCGACATATTCGGATGATTTACCCTGTTGAAAAATATCATCGAAAGTATCATCGTATTTATTGTCAAAATATTTTATGCCCTCTTTTATGCTTCTAACTGAACGAGCATCAAGAGTTACTGCAATATAGTATTTCAAAATAACTTTCTTCATAATTGTATCGAATTTAATATTTTTAAAAGTTGCTTTTCCCGTTTCGGGTACAGAAAAAATATGTTCTGAACATCTGACTTTTCGGGTATAAAAATAATAGACTTACCCATTGTCGGGTGCGGTATTACAACCAAAATAGATTTGTCACCATGACTGTCATCTGCTATATCAGAGCATTTTACTATTTTAACTTTCTTGTTTCTGTAGGCAAACTGACGTACTGCTGTTATTACGTCAATACCTTTTAGTTTCGTTGCATAATCTTCACCATAATTACGCTCCGCCCACCTGTCAAACAACCACCAAGTACCGTGGACTTCATTCATTGGTAGGTCTGTTCTGCACGCTCTCGCCATAATTTATGTTTTAAAATAATTTGAATTTGCATTTCTTTAATTTTTCAATATCTGCATAAAAAATATCAAAATGATTAAATTCTCTGTAGTTTATTGTGTCAATTTGATGTTGTAAATCATTGCATCTATTTTCGAGTTCAGATAATTTATTAGAATCGCATTTTGTATTTTCACTTTCGTATTGTTTTTCAGTAATATCATCACTTAACTTACTAACACTCTTTTCGCCAATCACTTTCAGATACTTTTCTCTATTCTTGTGTACGTATTCAAAAATATCAATCAGATTTTTCTTGTCAATTTCATTGATATTAGAAGATTTTATACACTCTATGAATATCGGATTTAGTTTTTCAAAAGCAAGTGAATTTATATCGTCTGGCAGTAATTGGTCGAGTTCTTTTTTGTGTACATTATTATTATAGTACGCATCCATAACAGCATCAATGAATAACTGAGTGTTCTCTGGTGCATTTATGTTTCTGAGAAATCGTGATAGTTCATTTACGCTTACACCGATGTTCTTTGGATTTGAGAAAATCACATTAGAAACGAATATTTTTTCTTTTTGTGGGTCGGTGTTTTTTTCTGCTTTTGATTCAATAG
>JBAZVA010000151.1:0-2656 GCA_041661165.1 Candidatus Woesearchaeota archaeon
AAATTTGTAGAATTTTTTGTCATCAAATATCTATAAATAATTTCTGCTAAATATCCTCTTGTTAATAATTGGCTTGGATCAATAGTATTATCGTTATTTATATTTAACATATTTTTTGATGCGGCATATGAAACGTATTTTATATACCAACCTTCGCTGTCTGTATCTGCAAAATCAACATTTTCTACAGAATTTATATTAATTGTTTCGTCAGAATTTATTAATATCTTCAACGCCTCTACCAAATTTACTATACTTTCTGGTTTAAAAGAGCCATCTTCGTAGCCGTTTATTATATTATTTCTTTTTGCGACTTTTATGTATTTATAAAACCAATCTTGAGTGCCAACATCACTAAAAATATTTATCGGATTTTCGTCTTCAGTATATTTTTCTTCATTAAACATTCCTGTAGCTTTTGCGATTATTTTTAGGGCTTCTGCGCGGTTTATTTCTGCCTTTGGTTTAAAAGTATTGTCTTCGTAGCCGTTTATTATGCCATTGTCTTTTAAATACTTAATTGCGATGTAGTTTTTTGCTCCTACATCAACATCAGCAAAAGCGCTTTGCGGCTCTTGCGTTGCCATTTCTTCATCTGCTATTGCATACAAATTACTAAAAGCCAAAAAGATTGCGATTATTGTAAATCCTAATATCGTTTTACTAAATTTTGCCCAATTCATATTTAAGATTTTAATTTGAGAACGATGTGCCTGTCTTCTCCTTCTCCAATAGAATTTGTTTCTATGTCTTCATAGCCTGATCCCATTAAATGCAGGTGAATTTTTCTTCTAAAATATGCAGGTTGCGCTGGCAAAGATTGTGGACGGCGGGTTCTTCTTAAAATAGAGATTTTTCTATCAGCCAAATTTATAGCGTTTTCTTCTTGTCTTTTTCTGTATCCATCGATGTCTAAAACAATATGAAATGCTGTATTGTCTTTTGTTTGTTTAACAACCATTGTTTTCAATACTTGTTGTATAGCTTGAAGATTTTGTCCGTGATATCCGATTAATAAATTTTGATCATCGCTTTTTATGTCTAAAATATAAGTGTCTTTGTCATCTTCTTTAGATATTTCTAGTTTTGTGTATTTTATGTCTAAATGATCGAGCAAGTCCTTTAATGATGCTGAAATAATTTCTTCTAGGTCCATATATATAGATTTAAGATATAACTTTTACTTTAACTTCTGTGTCTTTTTTATTCGATTTCCCTTTGTTTACAAATATTTGTTGAATTATCCCATATACTGTTGACGAGCCCCAGTATAGCCCAACTCCTGCTGGCATGGAAGCCGTAAATACAGCAATCATTACCGGCATCATGTATATCATCATGTTGTTGGCTATGTCCATTTCATTTTTTTCTTTTTTATCTGTATCTTTTTTATCTTTTTCGTCATGTTTTTTACTTGTTCTTGCCATTGCCAATTTCATTTGTACGAATTGTAAACCGCCTACTATTATCGGTAAAATATAAAGATTTGTTTTTGTTAGTTCTAAAATGCCAAAGAAATTAGTGCTTATAGTGTGAAGTCCGAAATTTTCGTATATTGTATAAAGCATATAAGTATTGTCCGGGTTTAATCCTCCTTGTATTGCATAAAAAACAGCTATTAAAAATGGGATTTGCATAAGCAAAGGAAGGCAAGAGCCAAATGGATTTACTTTTGCTTCTTTCCATAAAGCCATAGTTTCCATAGCGATTTTTTGCTGATCTCCTTTGTGTTGTTCTTTTATTTTTGCAAGGCGTGGTTGAATTTCTTGCATTTTTCTTTGTGCAACCATTGCTTTTTGTGAAGGTAAAAGCAAAATACTTCTTACTAAGATTGTTAAAAGTATTATTGCTATTCCAAGATCATGCCCTGGAATTACTTTTGTGAAATAAATAAGAATGTTATAGATGGGTCTGTATAAAATTCCTCTCCATAATTGAGAAAGCATTCCTTCTTTTGTAATTGTGAATTCGTTTGATGAGAATGTTTTTTCTTCACTTTTTATAGTTGTTTTGAATTCAATTTTAAATTTTCCCATTTCTCCAAATAATGCGTGTTGCCAGTTTGTATAGGGGATTTGTTTTACTTCGTCCGGATTGATGATTATGTCTGTTGCAAGGGAACAGTCTAATTCCGGAGAAGTTGTTTTTTGCACCCATTGATTGTTTTCAAATTTGTAGACATCGAAAGGTTCACTTGGGCATTCATTTTTTATTGTAATTGTTTCTGTGGTGTAATTTTCGATTTTCAAATTAACTATTTTTACTCTTGAATATGTTGTTGCGGTTGTAGAGATTATAAAATTTCCTGCATTTACCGCTTTTTGCTCTTGTTTCTGAGTACAGCTCTGCATTACGTAATTTATCACCAAGAATACAGCTAAAAACAGTATTATATTTTTGATGATTTTATTTAGTTTTTCCATTCTAATATTGGTAGAAAATTTGAGATATCTTCTTGCATCTTAGTATAAGAGCTTTTATCTATGTTTCTTTTTGGTATCAATATGATCGCTAATCCTTTTTTGTTTATTTCTGCGTTTTCTTTTTCAGCAAGCCTTACAGATTCATATATTTGCCTTCTTAAATGATTTCGTTTTGTGGCTTTTTTAGCTATTTTTTTGCTTACTATTACACAATATTGTGAAAAATTTTTTAT
>JBAZVA010000152.1:0-2619 GCA_041661165.1 Candidatus Woesearchaeota archaeon
AGATTTTTGCATAGGAATTATTTTTTTTCTTGACAATTTATCTTCAATACATTCCCCACCAACTAAATCAGAATCTGCTACCGCATTTGGATTAAAAATAATTTCTTTTTTTTCAATTAATTCGACATTAGAAGAGATATTTTCATTTTCAGAACTCATCTGCGTATCTTCAAAATCAGATTCATCGTAATCATGAGATGCTTTAGAAGAATATGTTCCAAAACATTCAGAACCTGCCATAACCGGTTCCCTGACAATTTTTAATTCCGGTTTAAATACTCTTCTTTGAAGGGGTTCTTCCTGTACTGATTTCTGTGATGAAACAACCGTTAATACTGGTTCTTCAATTAAGACCGGCTTTAGTACTTCATAATATACATATTTTTTGTCCATAATCCCACAATATATTTTCATACAAAATCGCTGTTTTTAAACTTTTTGTTTAATAATCACTAAATAATAGTCATTAGTTAAAGAATTACATATATCCCAATACTTACTGAAAGTCTTTCTACCAGCCTTCACATATAATGCAAATGATAGTACTAAATAAAAACTCCGATTGGAACCATAATATTATTCTGTATACATAGCCGCGTTGCACTTGGCTACTTCTTATGAAGAGTCTGCTTGCTGGTAAAAAGACTTTTAATAACCCCATATTAGTCACATTTATTAAATCACAATAACACATAAAAAATATGGCATCATCAATTCCTTTGTTCATCATGGCTTTTGTAATGCTAATGTCAATTATGGGTGGAGCGATATTTCTTAATGCCGCACATATGAAAATGACAGATGAAATTCTTACAAGTCAAAATGAAATCATGGGAAAACATCTAAAAAGCGATATAAAAATACTTGACGTTTCTGTAGTTTCGCAAAAAACATACGTTGTTGTATTAAATAATGGGTCAGTTTCACTTGACACAAACAAAACATTCCTGTTCGTAAATAGCATTTTTGCAGATAAATCAAAAATAATTTATGACGTTTCAAATACTTATACAAATTCATCGTGGCCTGCAAAACATAATATTACAATAATTTACGACAAAGAATTATTCTCAGGGGATAAGATTCTTGTCGTTTGTGAAACCGGAAAGAAAGCAAATACTACAATTGTTTAAAATCTTTGTATAACTTTTAAAATCGCTTAGAAGTGATTGAATTTTTCTTATAGTAACTTCTTGCAGCAGTATTACAAATTTCAATTATTTTTGAATCACTTAACGTATAAAAATCTGAAACATTTGCACGTTTTATTGCACATCTCGCGTTTTCCAACAAATCATATCTGTCATTTAGAACACTATCATTTACAATTACGGCATATGATTTTTTACTTTCCACATACCCTTTAGGTTTTCTTCTAAAACCAACATATTCATCAGGTTTTATTAAGCCAGTTTCAAAAGCAACAGTTATGACAAATAAATTAAACCCGTAATCAGTCATATTATATTTTGTTTTCAAACCATCAAGCTCAGACATATTTGAAGTTTCTTCTATTCTATTTTTTGTTGTATCTTTCGCATATTCATTTAACTCAGAGTAAAAACTTTTCATAATCAAAGTATCCTTTTTATTAAGAGGTCCCAATGCAAAAATTTCAGATGAAGAAAGAACAAATACAAAAGAAGATACAACACACAACCTCTCAAGACCTCTTTTTAAATTATACATATAAAGTGTAAAATCAAGCAAGATATTTTAAATGTTGCGATTTTGTAAAATATACAACAGAAGCAAAAAAACTTAATCTGCTTCCAACAACAAAAGTTTTCATTAATTTATTCAACAAAAAGAATTAATCCAAAGACCCGTTCAAAGTCTTGGCGGCCTTACCTACTTTGATTAAATAATTATGCCAATTCAATTGCTTATTCTAAAGAACTAACATAATGACTGCATATTGTTCTGCTTGCCGCGAGACTTTTCGAACAGAAACTAATCTAAAATATACTTCTGTCCGTCATGACAACGAAGTGTCTTAATATCAATGTTCTCTGCAATCTTCATTAATGATACAGACATTTCTTCATCACCATGAGTAGGAATCAATAATTTTGGCTTTAACATTTTTAAAACATCTTTGTAATCCCTACCGGCAAGGTGACCAGAAACGTGAACATCTTTTATAACTTTTATTCGCATATCTAATAATTTTTGTTCAATATCTTCACGAAGTTTCTTATTATAAACCGTTGGAATAATATTAGACGAAAACACAACAATATCATTTGCCTGAAAATTAAACTTAATATCTTTATGTACTAATTTCCACACAACAGAATTTTCTTCTCCTTGGTGACCGGTACAAACAATAACATAATCTCTTTTATTAGCAGAAATTTCTTTAAATTTTTCTCTCATATTTTTCTTAGATGAAATAATCTCCCCTTCTTGTTCATAATCACAAATTCCTGCTTTTTTTGCACATTCAATATATTTTGCAAGACTTCTTCCAACAAACACAACTCGCCTATCTAATTTTTTTGCAAGATCAATAATAGATTGAAGTCTCGCAATGTGAGATGAAAATGTCGTAATTATAATTGCCCTATTAGTAACATCTATATTTTTAAAAACATCAAATAACATATCTTTTGCCTT
>JBAZVA010000153.1:0-2575 GCA_041661165.1 Candidatus Woesearchaeota archaeon
TATATGGTAGATACGTACCGCCCGAATTGGCTCTATCACAATTATTACTTGAAGGTGGTATAAATAGTGACATTAATAGTAGGCCAGTAAGAACAAGAAATCCGTATAATGTGGGTAATGTTGATTCAGGAAAAAATAGAAGATTTAATTCAGTCCAACATGGAATTGACACGTATTTTAAATTGATTGCAAGTAACTACATCGGTAAAGGTAAAACAGTTAAAGACCTTTTAAAAAATTTCATCAATAAACGCGGTCAAAGATATGCTTCTGATCAAAATTATGAAAATAAATTAGCTACAATAGTACAAAAAGTTGATAAAATAGCAAAAGGACTTGAATCATAATATTTATATAAAAATAATAAAATGAGAATTGAAAAAAATAAATTATTACAAATCGTCAAAGAAAGTAAACAACAATTGGACGAAATGGCTAAATGGGAAAATCCTAAATCCAGACCATTATTTGATGCGGATGGTAACCATATTGGTCATAGAATGAGAGTTAGCTTAGATGACCCAAAAAGTCCATCTATTAATGTTATTTTTACCTGTGAACAAGATATTAATGAGTTTATCGAAACACACCAAGAGTTAATTCAACAAATTAAAGAAAAGGAATTTAATGATGAAGATGAACATCTCCAAAAAGAACTTGTGTTTACTAATGCCACTTGTCCAAAATATAGGCCTCATCAAAAAGTTAAAGAATATTACGATGAAAATGGTAATTTAATTCCAAATGTGTCTGGAGGAAGATATCAAGTATCTGGCGAGCCAATGTCATTACAAGAAAATATCAATAGGAAACTTAAATCAGTTCTTTTCGAACAATTAATGATGGATAAAGACCTTGAACAACATATGACTGATTGTAGTATTCCTTTCTTTAAAGTTAGAGAAAGAAGATATGAAGATAGACATAACATTGCAAATACTAACGACGAAATACATTACGGTAGTGATGTATTTAATTTATATGAGGCAACTAACGATTTTTTAAAGGATGTTTTGAATAAAAGCATAGGACTTGAAAGTGACGTTGAAAAAAGGGAAACTCACTTGGCTAGGATGCGTAACAAAATTTACCGTAACTGGGAGCCAACTAAGAAAAACCAAAAAAAATATCTAGGATTAACTCCAAAATATTATCTTGAAGCTAAAGGTTATACTGAAAAAAATTACGATGTAAATATTTTGTCAAGATTCGACATAAATGGGAATCGTTTCGGTAATCAATTTAATTGGACATTTAAATTAAAAGTTACATATGGTAAGAAAATTTCTGTAGAAAATCTTATAAAAAGTCAAAATGTAAAAACATTTAAAGATATTATAACAAGAAAAGAAGTTGAATTTGAAGGTGTATTAGATGATAATAAGAATAACATTTTATCCAAACCTGAAGTATTAAATGGACTATATGAAGGCCTTAATGAGTTTAAGGATGAATTAAAGAATATATCAACTGACGATGCTTTGGAAATGGCAAACTACTTTCAATTCGAGGTTAGTAATGAAATGGATGAATCATTCAATAGAATTATAAAAAGTGTTTTAAAGGAATCTGGTGTGAAGAAAAAAATAAGAATTAAAGAATCAGATTTAATTAAACTTCTTTCAGAATCGATTATTAAGAATATATTGGAACAAGAAAATTTTGATGATTTCATCACAAAAACAAAAGAAAATCGTGCAAAATATGAAGAAGAACAACAAGCAAATATGGAACGTGACCAAAATGACGGTCAAGGTGATGACGAAGGAATGAAAGATCAAGTTAATTTAACATTAGCGACCGATGATTCTGGCAAATTCTACATTCTTAAAAATGCAGACACAAATAATCCTGAAATAGTGGCAACAACAAGTTAAAAATCATAGTTATTATTTTTAAACCTTCAGAATGTTTTTTTCTGAAGGTTTTTTGTTTTCTTTATTTTTTTTCATATATTAGTACTATAGGTACAAATATATAACTAAATTTAAAGTGTGTTATCAAAATAATACACTTTAATTATTTAAAAAGAAAATATGAAAAATATATTGCATATATACTGTGATTTAGATGGCGTCTTAGTGGATTTTAATAAAGGATATTATGATTTAACTGGATACGATATGAATGGACAGTATAGAACCGATAGTAATTTTTACGAACCTATAAATAATGCCGGATATAGTTTCTGGATTAATTTAGATTGGAAAAAAGACGGAAAAGAACTATGGAATTATATAGAAAAATATACACCCATACTATTATCAGCCCCCACTAAAAAAAACGATTCAAGAGTAGGTAAAATGGATTGGGTGAAAAGAGAACTTCCTGGTACGAAATTAATATTAAGGTCGTCTGGTAATAAAAAAGAATTTGCGTCTCCAACATCAATATTGATCGATGATTTATCTTCGAATATTGAGCAATGGATTAATGCCGGAGGAATAGGTATATTACACACATCAACAGAAAGTTCTATTAAAAAACTTAAAAAGCTTGACCTGTGATATTATTTAATAATATGTGGTTTTTTTTTAGTTATTCCTTCCTCAGACCGATCACAAGTTACCACATT
>JBAZVA010000154.1:0-2575 GCA_041661165.1 Candidatus Woesearchaeota archaeon
CTTATCCAAAGCCTTAAATTAAAATCAACATTTAAAACATTCTTAAATAAATCTTGTAAAACTTGTTTAACCCTTTTGTTCTCTGAGTAAATTTCTAATATATTACCTTTTTCACTTCTCGTTAAAGCCTCATCTCTTATGATGTTGAGCGCCGCTGCTATCTCTGGGGTTCCGTCCATAGCTCTAAAATCTTGATATGCACTTATTCTATCAGTGTCATAATAAACTGTTCTTGTATATAAATCATGAGCAATCTTTGTTACTTGCCAGTCTAAAAACTGTTGTTGCATACTTTCTACACCACCTTTTGGATCAAGAGATGGCATTGTTTGAGTAACACTCATTCCTGCAGATTGTGGATCAATTGAGCTTTTTTTTCTTCTATTAGAATTAATAGCATCTAACACACCACCAAATATACTTGTTCTCTTTTTTTTATCTTCTGCCATTTGTTTTTTTTTAATAAATATAGTAATTTTTAATTTAAAATCAAGCTTTTTTATTTGTTGGACTTAACAACCAACTAACATCATCAAAATCATCTATTTCATTGTCTTTCTTATTGGAAAAATTATTGAAAAATATTCCTCCAGCATCTGGAGAATCTTTTGAATCTTTAATTCCTGCTGGATTTGAATCGAAATCTTGTCCATCAATTGATTTACTTATGAAACCAATAGCATCAAGCATCCCTTTATACATTTCTTTTGTTGCAGCTGCATTTTGATATTCTGTATCTCTAATAAACAATGCTATTGCCAAAGCAAATATTAAGTCATCGTTTTTTCCCTTCTCTGCTTCTGGCCTTTCTCCATTTTGAATAAATGTTTTTAATTCACTCATTAAATGTTTTGAATAAATTTTTAAAGTACCCTCTCTCATATGAACTCTTAAATTGTTCACAACAAGCGGTCTTGTTCTTTTTGTTGTTTGGAACCCTGGAATTATTTCATTTTCTGCCACCTTATAATCATAAGGTCTAACATAAATTTCTTGAATATTTTTAGAATAATACATCCTTCCATAATCCATTTTTCTACTTAAATCAATTGCTGTTGCTAATCCAAAACTATTACATTCAACAACCAAATAAGCTTCTCCGTAATCCATCCCAACATTATAAATTACATGAGCAAAAAGATCTGGTGCAACCTTAGCTCTATATTCTGCTACAACCTCCAAAGTGTCTATGTCAATTATTTGAATTGTAGAGTAGTCTGTACCGTCTCCACGGGCCACGTCAGCACCGACAATGTACTTGTGTCCTGGAATGTATTTTTTGAATATTTGAAAATTTGTTTCATAATTAACAAATCTTTCTCCTGGGCTATTTCTATAATCGTAATATGTTTTATTTTTTTCTAATAACCTATATTCTTCCAACAATAAACGCTTTTCATATTTGTTTACTAATTCATTTTCAATAGCCAAACGTTTTGACCCTTCAAAAGATAAATCAAGTTCTTGTGCAATTTTTACCCTATCATATTGCATCCTTTTACATTCACCTTCATACCAAGGACTCCAATATACTTTTTCTCCACTTTCATCTTCTCTCAATTCCATTCCCTCAGAAGAAAATGGATTTTGAGTCCAATGGACTTTTGTTGGAACAAAATCATCATTGTTAAAATCTACTTCTTTTTTGTCTGCTTCAGTCCAAATATTGTGATACAAATTTGACGTACCATTTGGGGTTGAAACCATTATACATTTCCCTTGAGTTGCTGAAAGAGCAAGACCAGCTGCCATCCAAATTTTATCTGCATAATCAATAAATGCAGTTTCATCAAGAACCAATAAAGTTAAAGAATCTCCACGACCAGCTTCGGGGCTACTTGCTTTAGCTTTTGCAAAAGATTTGTTTCCTAATTGGATTTCTTTTTGGTTATCAACCATTCTTGTTCCATTATTAGGCAAAAGCCATGCTGGTGTATAATCTATAAATTGTTTTACCGCAGATAAAAACCTAATTGCTCCACCTCCATCATTTGCAATAATTAATATTTTCTCATCTCTTCTGAAAATTAATCTCCAAGCAACATATCCAGCTGTAATTACAGAAAGCCCTGTGTTGTGAGTTAACAATCCGTTTATTAAAAAATTTTCATTTTTTTCAACAGAAATATCAAAACATTTTTTTACTTCAGTCTTTTCTATTTTTTTAATTATGGAATTATTTTTTACATCATGTTTATAATTTTCACATATTTCATAATGTTCTTTTTTCGTTTTTTCAAATATTCCAATATCTTTAACAAATTTAATTGCACTTTTTGAATGTGTAATTCTTAGTTTGAAAAATTTGTTTTTTTGAAGTTTCATGTTTTTGACTTCATATATATTACACTTAATTTCAAACTTTTTTAATAATAATTTAATTTGTTCAAGAAAATGAATACTTGGAGACGCAATGCCAATTTCTAGTCTTTTACTTTTTTTCTTTTTATGAATGCTAATCCATCCATCGCCAGCAAACATTCTGTTTATCAAAAGTGAAACACTTTGTTTGTCCCAGTTGAAAACTTCTTTTGGTAAAATTTTTCCTTCTGTTTTTTTATTTCCTATATTCATC
>JBAZVA010000155.1:0-2574 GCA_041661165.1 Candidatus Woesearchaeota archaeon
ACATCTTTAAAATATAAGTTAAAAAACGTAAGATATTTTTTCATTTTGTTAATTATATTATAGCATGATTACACATAATGATTTGTTGTGGGATAATCTGTTATCGGGCAATCTGCCATAGGTTGACAAAATATGCTTTTAAGTGATATAATTTCCAAACAATGAAATACGCTCATTAATAGCAGAAAGGAGGGAAAGTTGTGATGAAAAATATATACAATGAAGAATGCGATTTTTTACTTCAAGGTGCGCTAAGCGTATTGCGCACGATTGAACAAAACGACGAACTCTACACTCTTGCAGCAAGTATGGTAAGAAAATCATACGAGGCTCTAATCAAGGCAGGATTTACCAAAGACCAGGCTATAAAAATCATGGCTGGACACGGCTCAATAGTACAGATACCACCCAGACAATAAATCAGCTCACAAATTTAATTTTCAGTTTGTCAAACCTTCCCATACAGCCTTTATACCCAAGTTTTTATACTTGGGCTTTTTATATATTTCAAAACATGGTAATTCTATGATGCGCATATTTATTTTAAGTTTTAGAAAAAATCTTATTCTTCATTTTTGCTATTTCGTCCGGTTCTTCGAGTAAAACACCCTTGTGGAGTTTGTACAAAATCGGCAAAACTCCGCATTTGCCGCATTCTCCCCAACAGCATTTGCCGCCATTTTCTTTGGAAAGATTCTTGCAAATAGTAGTTTCACGTTCGTAAATGTCTTTTTTGATGATATTTCTCATTTTATCCTAAAATTTTAACTATAATCAAATCTAACAATTTCAATATAGGTTTTCGTGTCTACTTTTTCTTTTCTCATTATTGAACTTATTGTTCGTTTTGGAATTCCATATTTTTCCAAATCACCAAATGTTGTTGGAATTACATCCTTAATAATTATTTTAATATCCCATTCGTTTCCGGCATAAGATTTTGCAAAATAAGTTTTTCCAACTTCATATTTTCCAATCTCATTTCCAATACGAATAGTGGTGTTTTTAGTTTTGTTGATTAGAGCTTTTTTATATCGTAAAGGAAAATATATGTCTTTCATATCGTCTATTTTATTATTGTTAAATCGCCATTTATAATAACTGGTTTCACCGCTTCTATTTCCGATTTATAGTATGGAATTTCCGGAATTGGATTATACAGAAATATTTTTTGATTTAAAACATGCGCGAAACCAATTTCCATAAGAGTGTTACCACCAATATAATTCTTGATTCCATGTTTGTCTAAATTTAATACTAAAACTGCATCACCTCCCTGCATTAAACGCCAAAATTCTCGAATTGCATCCATATTATTTTTCTGATGAATTTTGATTTTTTCTTTATCTTCATCGCTTTTGTCGACGAACGATTTATTAAAATCAGTCACATATGCAACATGGCCGAGCTTTATTAATTTATCTCTAGCTTCTAACATTTTTTCTGTGTATTGCATTGAACCAATTATACCAATTTTCATATTTATACCTTTAAGCAGTTTTTTCGATCTCGTTATAGCCATCAGTTTTGATGATTTTTAGAATATTCAGCAATTTTTCTTTTGTTTTCATGCTGTTAATAAATGATTTACACCATTGCCTTTTAGTGAAGAAAAGTAAAAACTATTGCCAATAACAACACTACAAGAATTAAAATAGTTTTTGCTAGGTTTATGGTTGTTATGTTCGTAAGGAATTTATTATTTTTGAAGAAATTAAATCTTTCTTTAAAGAAAAACATTTCAAACAAAACTACAATCACTCCAATTACTATAATTACTGGAAAAAATAGGAAAAAAGGAAAATCATATAGCAGACGGATTGAACTCATAATAATCATATTGTCTAAAAATTCTCTAAATCCACATGAATCTGGACTCTGGCTATCCAGTTTTTGACATTGAAAACTGCCATTTTGATAATATGTCTCACTATTACTGCTATAATCAACAACCAATAACACAACAAAAAACAGCAATAGTGATAATATAATTATTGTTAATATTGTTAAAACGTTGTATTTTTTTGTTCTATCAGTACTTTCCATATGTAAATTATATCATATTATTCTTAGAAATATTATTTAAGATTATTTAACTACTTTAAAGTAAACAACAAATTTTCTTTCATCCATAACTCAAATTGTTCGTAAGTATTATAAGGAAAGGTTGATCCGCCTTTATTTTCAAAAACTGCCCTCGCTTTTTCCGAATCGTCAACAAGTAAAGCATCGTGATAGTTCGGAACACTTGAGAAAAGTTGAGAAAAGAGTTGAGAAAAGGGGACAGTTCTCTTTTTACCTGATGATTGGTAATATTATTATTTTAAGTGATTTCTAATCTTTTTTCTTTCGTTATATCGTTCTTCTGCCGAGCCCCAAGTCTTTTTCTTATAACTATCTAAAATTATATCATCTATAACCATTTCTTGATATGTCTTTTGTCTTTCCTTTATATTTTGTCCCAGTGATTCAAATAATAAATCCTCTGTTATTAAAGGATTATTATCACCGTTAACATAGTATCGATAACTGGAATAAAAGTAATCTTCTGGTTTTTCAACAATCCCAGCTCTT
>JBAZVA010000156.1:0-2570 GCA_041661165.1 Candidatus Woesearchaeota archaeon
CCCTTTTGATAGTTCATGGAAGGTTTCATTTTGAAGGGTTTTACTCTTTCTTGTTTTACTGTAAGCTTTCTTACTTCTAATTATCTCGGGTTCGGGCAAACAAGGACTAAATGTATAATTTGAACCAAATAAACAACTTGCTAATACTCCAGAATTTGGCAAGGGCGTATTACTAAAAATATTCATTAATGCTAAAACTCTTGGGTTTGCAAGAAAGTTTTTTACACTATTTTCTAAGTTTTGTGAGGTCATTTTAATTCCAAGTTTAGATTGTTCAAATTGTTTATTTTTTTGAATCGTACCTTTCAATACAACCAACATTGCCAGTCTTTTCATAACACTGATTTCTCAGGTACAAGCTAGAATAAGCAATTCCAGCCACTGCTGCTGCAGCTATAGCCAAAGGCACCCAAAATTTTGCCTCTTGCTTGATAAGCTCCTTGCATGTTGTTTTATTTTCTATGTTTTTCATTTTATTTTCCTTTAATTCTATTTAAAGCATCATTAGTTTTTTTATTTGAATAAATCAATAAACTTTTCTTATTTTCTAGCTTGCCCCGTTCTAGCATTTCTTCCATAAAATTAAAATATCTCAATAGTTCTTTTTCACCTTCTTCTATTACTTGTTTGTCATTAGCATGCCTGCTAGAAAAAATTTCACGACTAGTATTACAATCCATAACAATTTCGTTTAAAGAGCCAAAATAGGGTATACCCAAAAATGTATTTCCAAAATAGCTAATGGTACATCCATTTTTCTTATTGGCAGTCAATTTAAAATTAGCCTCCACATAGTCACATATTCTTTTATCTGCACAATCAAATTTTACCAGATCTTTCTCATATTCAAAATTAATTGTCTCGCCATCAATTGTTCCAAAAAAGAAGTCACAAGGTTTGTAATTTGGTCCGCAACCAAACAATCCGCCAGCAACTAAAGCTGTAGCTAGTGCTTTCTTTCCTACTGATTTCAATTTTTGTGTTAGTGTGTTTGTCATTTTGTTTTATTTTTATTTCAAAGTATTTTATTCACTTTGTAATAGTAACTAATATAAATGAGTATATATAAGGGTTATCCGTATATTTCGTATGTTAACATATGTTTTAATAATGTTTATAAAGGAAGATCCCCTAAGAAATATATGAAAAGGAAGATAATTGGCCAAAAAGATTCATACACAGTAACCTTGCCTAAAAAATGGGTGGAACAGCGAGAGCTCAAATCTGGAGAGGAAATAGATATGCTTGAGCAGGAAGATAAACTGATTATATCTGGCAAAGGTGAGGCAATCAAAAAAAAGATTGTTGTTGGTATAATAGAAAATAATGAACTTGAAATAAATCATGCAATTGCGTATGCTTATATAAATGGATATGAAGAGATAATACTCAAATCAAAAGAGAAAATTGATTTGACGAAGATTAGCAACGTACTAAGAATGTATTTAGGGGCAGAAATATCTACACAAACAAAAGATACTCTAAAAATAAAGTTTTATCTTAAAGCAAATGAAAAAGAAATTCCCCAATTAATTGAACAATCTTTTAATGGAATACAAGAATTAATAAGAATTATAAAGGAACAATGGGACAGGATTAATTTAGAGGAATTAAAATTAATTAGAGAGAATACTCAAAGAGGAACATATCATGCAATGCGATGCATAAATGTGAGTGGTTTCAAGGGTAAAAAATTCAAAGACTATAACTCTCTTTTGCATGAACTTGTTTATTTATCAAACAGCCTTTTATATATAGGAGAGTATCTCAAAGAATACAAACCTAAAAAATCAATAATGTTTGGTCAATTAATTGAACTTTTTAATGAAACGTATGAAAGCTACAAAAATCCTAACCCCGAAAAATTGATTAAATTGGATTTAAGGGCAAGAAAAAAAATGAATGAATTGTTGAATTATAAATATATAAGAAATAATATTAAAAAAGAAGACCCTGCCTTGTTTTCATATAATCATACCCTGATGAATGTAATAAGACATACAATGGAAGATGTTTTTGCAATAAATTTGGAATATTATGAGGAATAAATTTGGTATTAATTAATTTTTAAAAATATATTCAATTAATCTTCTTCTGTAGAATCCTCAAAATCTAGAACACTTGGTTCACCACCAAAAATTTCAGAATATTCCTCTTCTCTCATCCATTCTGCTTCATCTTGAGTTATTTTACAATCTTGATTCATATCCGCCTCTCTTGAAAATTCTAACTTTCCTTTTTCAACATCTCTTGAATAAACAACAGATAATAATTCAATGTCGTTTCTAGCAGATTCAGTATAAGAAAATTGTGTACAATTTTGAGCGTAGGGTTGTGTAGAAGGAACATTAACTGAAGAGCATCCGGTGATAGCTATTGCAGACATTATTGGAACTAAAAATCTATTGATAGTTTTCATGTCAGCGTTAAAAAATGAGCATTTTTAAGCTTTGAGTAGGTGTCATATATAATCTCAAACTTAACATCAAGCTCAAATTCTAATAAAATTTATCATCGACAGATTTAAATATGCTTTTTATCTTAGAATTATATTCTCTCTTTTCTCTCTT
>JBAZVA010000157.1:0-2567 GCA_041661165.1 Candidatus Woesearchaeota archaeon
TGCTTTATTGTTAATTTGTGATCATATTCTTCTTTTAATTTGTCTTTTATTTTTTCATCATTTTCTCCTATAGCTATTGCATAATATGAAAAATAATTTCCAGTAACATCACTTGTGTAAAGCTCTTGTTTTTTATTATTAATTCCTGCAACCATTAATGAAACTCCAAACGGCCTTGCACCGCCATATTGGCTGAACTGCTGCATGGTGTTTGCAATTTCCTTGATTATTAATTCTGGCTCTATTGGAGAATCATAAGTTACTCTGTGTTGCTGCGCCAAAAGCTGTGCTCTTTCAACTAAAATTCTGCCGTCAGAAACAATTCCTGCAACACTTGAAATAATATGTTCATCAATTTCATAAATTTTGCTTGCAGATTTTGGTGTTATAAGCTTGTCTTCTGTTCTTCTGTCAGCCAATATAAAAACTCCATCAACACAAGTCATACCAATGCTTGAGCTTCCAAGTCTTACTGTTTTTTCTGCATATTCCACCTGAAGCAAGTGGCCTTCTGGTGAGAACATAGTTGCAGCTCTGTCATAACCCATTGCCTGATGTTGCATATCTATTGGCATTTCCATAGTTTTATCTTTTTGTATGTTTAATTTATGAGAAATTTATAATCAAAATTTATTTCTCTTTCCTTTCCGAAAAATACAAGAATTGGCTATTTTTAAGGATTTCGGTTTATTAAAATAAATAACAAAGTTTATATACTAAATTAGATTGGTATAATCAATAGGATTAAATTAAAATGATAGAAACAGAAGCTCAAATTCGTGAATGGGGAAGATCTGTTGGAATTGTAATTCCTAAAGAAGCAGTCATAAAAGAAAGAATAAAAGTTGGAGATACTGTTAAGATTTTAATAAAGAAAAAATCCAATCCACTTAAAAATACATTTGGCATATTAAAGCTAAAAAGAAGCACTGATGAAATATTAAAAGAGATTGATAAAGAGGGTTGGAATAATTAAAATGCAATTAATAATTAATCCGGCAGTTCAACATGAGTGAGCTGTATTTTTTTGATACATATGCTTTTTTTGAAATAATTAATGGCAACCAAAATTATAAGAAATATGAAGAAGTTAATGTAATAACAACTATTTTTAATTTAGCCGAATTAAATTATGGGCTAAAAAAAGAAAAAGATGAAAAATCTGCAGATGAAATAACTGAAAAATACAGGGCTTTTTTAGTGGAAGTTGCACTTGATGATATCAAACAAGCAATGAGTTTAAAAATCAAGAATAAACAAATGTCAATTCCTGATGTTATTGGATAT
Source organism: Candidatus Woesearchaeota archaeon (assembly GCA_041661165.1). GTDB lineage: Archaea > Nanobdellota > Nanobdellia > Woesearchaeales > JBAZVA01 > JBAZVA01. The sequence continues at coordinate 1,288 of JBAZVA010000157.1, forward strand.
ATCATAGCAAAAAAGCATAATGCAAAATTTCTTACTGGAGATAAAGAATTCAAAAATATGCCTAATGTTGAACTTGTAAAATAAATCTCTATAATTATCTTAATGGCATTTTCTTATTTTCCCAATCCTCTCAGCGTTCCGCTCACTCTTTCAACATTCATTTTTTCCTTAAAAATTACCAAAGATGCCCGAACAATATTAACTGCCTCTCTGTTCACAGCAATTATTGCACTATCTTTATTATTGTTTAATTCAATAAAAGCCAATCCTGTTTTTGACATTCCCAAAACTCCAGAAAAATCAAGAATTGCTTTTTCAATATTTTCTTTCAAATTTTTGCCTCTAACAATCATGTATCTTTTGTTTTCTCTTGCTGATGGTTTAAGTGATTTTAATATTGGTTTCATATTTTCATTTTTTCTATTTAACAACACATTTTCCTTCAACACAGCCGCATCTTGCTTTCCCGCAATCTAATTGACTTTGGCAAACATCACTGCAGAGAATATCACTGCAATTAAGAGCCTGAAATCTTGAAACACAATTTGTTGCATGACAGCATGTTGCAGGAACACAGCCAGCGTCTGTCTGGCATTCTATTTGAGTTTCATTTTTGTCCTCTTTAATAATGTAAAAAAGTAACACTCCAAAAAGTAAAATCACCAAAACTACTATAATTATTCTCCAATTGTATTCCATTTGGTATATAAGAAGTTTCAGTATAAAAAGCTTAAGTTTTATTAAAAACATATTTAAACTAATTTATTTTCTAATAGTTATATATTAAAAAAAGAAACATGGAAATATTTACAGTTGGCGGTTATAATGAAGTTGGGAAAAATATGACTGTTGTCAAGATAGGAGATGATGTTATAATCTTTGATGCGGGCTTGTATCTTCCTGCTGTTGTTGATTTGCAGGAATCAGAAAAAGGGGAATATTCTGAAAAAAAATTGCGAAATATTGGTGCAATTCCAGATGATTTGATTCTTGACCAGTTGGGTTTGAGAAATAAAGTAAGAGCAATTCTTGTGGGTCATGCACATCTAGACCATGTTGGAGCACTTCCTTATATGAGTTATAGATATAATGCTCCTATTATTGGAACACCATTTACAACAACTGTTCTAAAAAAAATTGTAGAAGATGACAAGGGAAGATTATCAAATCAGGTAAAATCAGTCCAGCCAAATTCATCTTTTATAATAAAAGGAAAAAGAGATTACAAAGTTGATTTTATAAATATAACACATTCTACAATCCAAACATCAATGATTGCT
>JBAZVA010000158.1:0-2560 GCA_041661165.1 Candidatus Woesearchaeota archaeon
TATTCTTTAAACATTATATTAGATAGTTCATCCTTTGACGGATAGACCCATTTCTTTTTTTCTATCATCATTTCTATGGGTTCGCTTATTTTTGATGATGTATCAGTTAAGGTTAAAACTAAATTATTTTCTTCTATGCAAATTCTATTGTCATTATCTTTAAATTCTTCTCCCTGTTTGACTACAAGAGATAGTGCATTTTTCCAAAGTTCTACAACATTATTATTTATTAATTCCATTTTTTATCACAAAAAATTATTTAAGGTTACTTCTCCTTTCAATGATTCGAAATCATAAGATATTAGAGGAAGATTGAATGTGTTAAGCAAAAAATTAAATTCTGAAATAACTTCTTCAGGAGTAAAATTTCTATCCCTGAAAAATCTTATTCTGTCTCCCCCGTTGAATATTCTGAATAAAGATTCTCTTTGTCTTATATCTTTTATTGCTGTTTCAGTGTAAAAATCATCAAGTCCCTTAACTGTAAATTTTTTGTATGTTCTGGGACTCATAAATTCTTTATCGAAACGTTCAAACGCACTGGATAAAACAACTTTATATCTGATGGGTATTCCGCAGGATTTGAATATTGTTTCTTCTGCTTTGCAGAATTCAGTTAATTCAGTCATGGTGCTTTCCAAAAGATTTCTGAATTTTTCAAATTTTTCCTCTTCATTTTCAAGTGTAGATTTATCTATGAATACGCTTCCATAGTTCCATAGTCTTATGTAATTGTATGACATGGAAAAGAATTTACTCTGATTATTTTCATTTATTATATTTATAGGTTTGAATAATATGTCTGATTTTTTTCTTTGCATTGATGTAGCGAGCAAAAGGGCTCTTGCACATTTCAGCAACAATTCTCTGAATTCAGCATAGTTATGTTTTTCCTTAAAGAACTTGTTGACATCTATGTATATGCTTGTGTTTGAGCAGCATAATCCAAGAGTTTTCCCTTTTATATTCTCAAGATACTGGTTCCATTCTTCATCGTCAAAAGTATATGTTCCTGCACGGCCTATTAAATATGGTGCTTTATGTATGTCTTTATTTTGTATGTTAATTCTTAATTTATATTCTGAAAACTTTTTAATTATTTGCGACGTGAGTCTTGTCTGGTTTGAAAGAGCCTTTGAATTTGTCTGTAGTATTATAACTACATTTTCCGGCGCCAATTCTGCATATGCAGTCATGAAATCGCTTAATTTCACTGCATTTTTTATCTGTGTTAAGTCTATAATTAAATTCAGATATTTGTCGTAATCTTATGAGTCTATGTTTATTATTTTTAAAAAATTAGTAAGCAAATCGAGATCTTCTTTATCAATTACTAATTGAAATTCGTTTAATGCAAGCACATCATTGTATGTAGGATAAAGATTTGTTATTAAGTCATATAATTTTTTTGTATCTTGATACTGGGATGATTCTACTATGTATGAGTTTAATTTTGTAAGCCAGTTCTGAGGATCAAATTTTTTTAGTATTTTATCATTTTCATACTGCTCTAGTCCAGAGAGAAATGAGACTTCTTGTTTTATTGTCGAGAAACTTTCAATTAATCTTTTTGTTTTTTCTTCTTTGTCTGTAATTATTTGTTTATCTCCGTTGAATACAAAATATTTTTCTCCCTTTCCTTCGGACCTTGTAACTTTAATAAATTCTTCTTCCACAAGTGTGTTTAGATGATATAATAGTTTTCTATGAAGTCTTGCATTGTTTCTTTTGCCTAGTTTTATTAAATCATTATCATTTTGTGGATTATATAGATATTTTTTTAATTCTTCATATTCATGGGCAAATACTTGCTTAACTAGTTCAGACGTGGATATTTCACTTTCTGGTCTTGAGGCAAGTATTTGAATTATTTTTTGTTCTACTTCATTCATTTGGATTTGTTTGAGGGATGTAATTTTATAAATTTTCTTAAAAAAACCCGTTTTGTTTCAGGAAATTCTGAAATAAATGCATTCAGTATATCTTTTTGTATACTGGAATGTGTGTTTTTGCATTAAAATTACTGTTTGTTTCAGGAAAATCTCTGAAACAGAACATTTGTTTCAGAAATAACGTTTATAATTCTCATATATGTTCTTTTTTAAATTATATAAAAAGTGGTGAAATAAACTTTATCGGAGGTTGAATATGCTGAAAGAAAAGGAAATATTGATATTGGGCCACTTCAGGAATGATGCGAGAATCAGCCTGACTAAATTGAGCAAAATCACGAAGGTGCCGGTAAGCACAATATTTGATAAGATTAAAGAGTATAAAAAAACTAATCTTATACGAAAATATACATCATTAATTGACTTTAAGAAGCTTGGCTATGAAATAAGAACTCAAATGCTCATATCTGCAAGCAAAGATTCAAAAGATGAATTACAGAAATTTTTTATAAATCATCCCAGAGTAAATAATGTTTTCAGGATAAACAACGGCTTTGATTTTCTTGTGGAATCAATATTTAAGGATATGCAGGAGCTTGATGAGTTCACAAGATTAATTGATGAATTTGGTCCTCTGCAAAAAAAAGAATTTTTTGTAATGGAAGATA
>JBAZVA010000159.1:0-2557 GCA_041661165.1 Candidatus Woesearchaeota archaeon
GGTGAAGTAGTTTTTTGTGGTGATTTTGATTGAGATAATGCACTGCCTGCTGCAGATTTTGAGTTTTTACCTGTTGAATTGCTTTTCAATACTTTTGAAGCTATCGACGCAGTAGAAGAAGTAGTAATCTTATACATATAAAACCATAATTTATTAAACATATATGGTTATTTATTTACAAATTCAATGCCAATAAGTTGTTCTTATATTTTCATGTCATTATATCCTGTTATTTTTCTATTATCTGCGAATATGTCAGATACAATTCATGCCAATTTGTCAGTCTTTGTTTACTCTTCACCAAAGCATTTATTTTTATTTTTAATAAATCAATTTCTTTTAATTCAACTATTATAAAATCGTAATTTATCCTTTATCTCCACAATTTGTTGATTTCATCTTTTATTGCTTGCTCAAAAATTTTTATTGGTTCTTTTTGGGAATCTGAAATCTAAAAGATCAACTGTTTTCAAATCCACAATTTTGTCATTTATGACGGAATCTATTTTAACTATCATTCTTGAATCCGGTCTTGAATGAATTGATGAACATTTATGGATTTAAAGTATTTTGTAAAGAAAATTAATTTTTTATTTATAAAAGAAAATTATTATGTATATTTGTTTTTTTAACAAGTAGTTCGAGAAATAATGTAATTATTAGTAATGTAATTTAAATATATTTTGTAAGCATGGCTTACTTACGTTCTAAGTTGAAAACTGGTAATTTTCTTAGTATAGTGAACGCAAGCAGGAACATGCCCCATCTGGGGCGTTTTCTTTTTTGCTCATTATACGGGTATACCAGTACCTCAACTTAGGGCAAATTGCGGAAATGCCCTTTTTTTATTGTGTTTTTTGAAAAGTAATATTGATTTGAATTATTTTCATGATTAATAATACTGAAATCTTTAAATCCTTAAAATATCGTTCAAAACAAAAGGGCAAAAAATGAAAATTCCTTTTTTTGTTTAAAATATTTTGAGGTTTAAAATGGTTAATGAAAATGATGAGAAAAGACAAGTAATGGAGATGGCTCTATCTTCTAATGTAAAAACATTACTTTCTCCAGAAATGGAAAAAACATTGAGTAGATTTGATTCATCAGTTTCTAATATCAAGGAAACTGCTCAAGAAATAAATACTGCTTTAAACACTTCTAAAGAAATCGTTGATAATGTTTCAGTGTTATGGTCATGCACTTTAGAAACAATAAAAGCCGTTAAGGAATTAGACGTTTTAATGAAGCAAATGGATATTACACTTGAAAAGTATCTACATGATACAAATATCAGTTTAGAAAAATTTAAAACTTCAGCTCCAATTCTTGAAAAACAAATTGACAATATTTCAAATAGGATTGATAGAATACTTGATAAAGCTTTGACAATTGATTCTAAGTCTTGCGAAATGGTTGATTTGCAACTAAGATCACAATTAATTACTCAAGTTAGAGACTGGTCAGAACATATTAGTTCATTATTAATGAAATTGATGGGGATATAATCTTGAATAACATTGAAAGAAACCAAGAACAAATTGATGCACTTTTAAAAGAAGCACTCGACTTCAAGGGACAAGTTATGGAAATTGCTTATCTATCAGAAAAGGTTTCGGAAAAGTTCGAACACATAGGCAATATTATTCATAAATCGTCAAAATCTGTTGGCAAATTTGCTAAGAACATAGCAAAAGGAACAAGATTGAAAGGAATGTCAAAAGAAGTTGGTCAAATTGCTGAAGTCGGTACACAAATAATAGCAGAAGGGATAAAATCAGTTGGGGCATGGTATACTGATAGAAAAGAAAGAAAAATACTTGAAAAACTACTTCCCCAAAAACAAGAAATTGCAAGAGCAAAACTAGATACAATTATAAGATTATTACCGAAAATAGAAAAGGGTAAGAAATCAATTATTTCTTTATGTAAGAATGAAGCATCTACGATGATTGATTATAATGATAAACAGAGGCACGGATTTGTCTCAAAAAGTGCTTCAGATATTTTTGAAGCTTACTTCAATTTTGAACAAACTGAACAAATGTGCAAATTTCTTCTGGCAGAATTCAGAGCTTGGTTGAAAGGAGAGCATCAAAGTGATGAAGAACTGAAACAAGCATCTATCATTTATTTAGAATGTGTCAATGATTTAATTAAATGGAGTCAATTACCGAAGTCTAAACCCGGATTTGATTTACCAAGTAAATTAAGTATTGGAGGTTACCTTTTATTAGCTGACAAGCAAATCACAGAATATTCATATTCTTTCAATGAAGTTTCTGAATTAGCAGCGGCAACAGCGAATAAAAGGATATTATCAGCTTTCCTACCATTTGGCGCAAAAGTAAAAGAATTTAAAAAATTCTATTCTGAATACTTAAAAAATAGCGAATCATTAACATTGATCATTAAGAAGAAAAGAACCATGATTTTTTGGTTTACAGTTAGTTTAATTTTATTAATATTTATTGTTTCACTTTTTTTACGGTAACACTATGCCAATGTATAAAGTAGAAGTAGCATTTCGTCCTGATATGTATGCACAACAAGAAAGAAC
>JBAZVA010000160.1:0-2555 GCA_041661165.1 Candidatus Woesearchaeota archaeon
TGGCTGCACTCAATATATTTTTTGTAGATCTATAATTTTCTTCTAATGTAATTATTTTTGTATTTGGATAATCTTTTTCAAAATTTAAAATATTTTTTAAATTTGCACCACGCCAAGAATAAATATTTTGATCAGCATCTCCAACTACACAAATATTTTTATTTTTTTCTGAAAGTAAATGTGAAATTAAATATTGCACTTCATTTGTATCCTGATATTCATCTATGTGGATATATTCCCATTTATTTTGATACATCTCACGTATTTCTTTATTATCCTTTAATAATTTTGTAGATTTTAATAATAAATCATCAAAGTCTAAACTATTTTCTTTGCTTTTTTTATTTTCATATATACCCCAAACTTGGGCGATTATTTTGCCTAAATAATCGCTTCTATTTTCAGCGTAAATATTCAAATCAGTGAATTTACCTTTTTCCCGACTTATAGCATTTTTTATTTTTCGTGGGTCATATTGTTTTGGATCTAGACCGAGCTCTTTAATTGTTTCTTTTATTAAAAAAGTTGAATCATGATCGTCGAGTATTGTGAAATTTTTTGTTAAACCCAAAATTTGTGCATTTTCCTTAATTATATGGACTCCCAATGAGTGGAAAGTGCTTATAAATGGGTTTGTATTTTGACCTTTTGCATTTTTTTGCATTTCAGCAAATACCCTTTCTTTCATTTCTTTTGCAGCTTTATTTGTAAAAGTAACAGCCAAAATTTTGTCTGGGGATACTCCTTCTTTTATTAAATTTACGATTCTATGAGTTATTGTTTTTGTTTTTCCAGCTCCTGCTCCAGCAATAATAAGAAGCGGACCATTCTTGTGAATTGCCGCTTCTTTTTGGGAACTATTTAGACCTTCGAGATGTTCCATGCCATATACTATAGCATACAAATTATTACCTTATTTAGATTAAAAACTTACTGTAATGTAACTTCGTTCAATATTCCCATTTCCGTTGCTTTTTGCAAACAACGTAGTTCAAATTCTTTTAAAGTTTCAGGAACTGGTGACAACAATGTTGCCCCATATGGTTCTAGTTTAGTTTTTTCGCTAAGTGTTTGTAAATGAGTAATTAAAGGATGATATTCTTTTTTTGTAACATCCAATGGACGGTATATTAATTTCTCTGCTGTCATGTCTCCAGTGTGTGAATCTTTTATATTATTCCAAGTTTGTTCATGCCCAACAGGAAACATTTTGTCTATATTATGTGTATAAATTTTACTTACTTCTTCTAATTGTTGGTCTGATAATAGATAGTCATTATTATTTCTTAAATATGTTTCTATATTTTTTACTTCTTGCTCTTTAATATTTAGAGTATTTTCAGTTTCAACTTTATGAGTGTCTGTTATATTAGTTTCATTTTGTTCCACCTTAACCGGATTATTATTTTGATCAACTATTGGAGTTTTATTTTGGTCTATAATATTTTCATTTACAGATGTATTGTCTATTTTTACAGTGTGTTCGATTTCATGATCATTACCAGTTGTTTGTAATGTATTCATTTCTTCTTCTAAGGTCTTGCCCGTTATTGGATTTATGTTATGTCTGTTGTTCTCAGTATTTAGTGAATTAGCTTCTTCTTCCATTGATTTACCTGTTAATGGATTTTCTTGTTTCTTAAAAACATGTTGGATTTTTGCTTTAACGTGGTCAGTATCAGACATCGGTCCGTTGTATTTTGTTGTTTCGTTAAGAATAGTATCTTGTCCAGTTTTAATATCATGAGAAATTAAATTTCCCTTTTCATCGAAACCTAATGTTGAACCCTTTAAGCTCATTGCACTTTCCTCTGGAGAATTTGGATTATAAAAACCGAGCTTGATTGCTTCTTGAGTATTATCAGTTTTCATAAAGTCCTGTATGCTTGATGGAGCTTTAGAAAAATCACCATTATAATTTTCACTGATTTGTTTTTTTAGATCAGCTATAGTTTGAATAGCGCCATTTGAACTTATCTCAACTTTTACTGGTTTGAATATATTTTGTTCGGGAATATTATGTGTATTTCCTGTGGCAGTATTTTCATGGCCTGTATGAACATCACTGGTGTTAGTTTGGTGGTCATTTAAAATATGTTCGTGATTGTATTTGTTTATACCTTCTAATTCATTAGTGTGAACTGCGTCAGTCCCATGCAATAATCCTCTGATTTGTGAACCAAGAAGAGAAAATCCCGCAGCAACCATAGCACCTCTTGCAGTTTCTTGATTTTTAAATTTAGCCTGTTCTTTGCTAAACATGGAATCATTATTTTCCATGATTTTTGCAAGTAAGTTTTCTCTTCTCTCAGCTGTTGTATTTATTTTGTTTTCATTTAAATAATCTATAAGACTTACATATGCTTGAGCAGAGCTTAGTTTTTTGAATAATTCATAGTTTGCACTAAGTGCATTTTTATTTCCATAATTTATCAGTCCATTTGCATTTTTTTCCTCAATATAACCAATACGAGCATTTAATTGATCTTTTATTAACATTTTTTCTTCTTCAGTTGTAGCTTGTTCAAGTTTTTGAACTAGATTATTTAATCTTT
>JBAZVA010000161.1:0-2552 GCA_041661165.1 Candidatus Woesearchaeota archaeon
AGATGCGTTTAGTTATTTACAAATGATAAAGCCCAAGTTTCGTCGTTGGCTCGACGAAAATCAAGCTTCACGATATATTGTTTGTCCGCATTGTAGCAAATCAATTTTATTAAAAATACGCACTGAAGCGTGGGAAGCTCAAAAACATCCGTTCTTTCGGGACCGTATACTAGGGAACGCCCACTTAATTGAACTTTATAAACAAAATAAATTAACAAAAGAAGATTTAGCTAAGATTTTTGAAACTAGCCCCGACTATGTAGTGTGGTTAGTAGAAAAAGCTTGGCGTTTACAATCAGTAGTAGAACAAGAAACAAACGAAAATAACAAGAAAAAAGAAGAAACAACAGTAGTTTCAGACGAAACTACTAAAGAAAGCGGAGAATAATAAAAATGAAAAATGTAAAACTAATTAGTTTAATTTTGATTGCGTTGATGGTTTGTAGCACTACTTTAGTGTTTGCTATGGGTAGTACACCGAAGCAAACCGTGAATGAGCAGATTTGTGTATTGCAAGCTCGTATTGCTCGTAACAATACATATATAGCTGATCCTAATGTTGATCCTACATATAAAGCTCTTTATGCTTCTGCTAACGTAAGGATTAATCAAACTATCGATTACATCAAGACTTTAGATCCTACTAAGACGTATGACTGTGGTGGAAATCAGTCAGTCGGTAAATTAGTGGATACGTGTCATTTCGGAATGAACCCGGAGTGCGTAGGTCTATAATAAAATAATAATAAGCGAAAGTTTTGTTCTGAAATGTTTCTTTCGCTCTACTGTCTTTAGTGACAGAAATTAAAAAAGCATTTCAGATTTTTTTAAAAGGATTTTTTTCAATGCTTCCATTGCGACGCTTAAAAAACATACTAAATAGAAGCAGACGTTTATTACGTCTTACAAGCTGGAGCATTGAAGTCATAATTATTAAAAATAAAAACATAATTACAAAAAATAAGAAATTAATTTCTTCTGAATCAGATTTTTATGCTATGACTGAAGAAATAGATTCTACAAAAAGAAAATTTATTATTTATGTAAATGAAATATTATTAAAACAAAAAGATAAAGCTATTACAAAAGTTATTGTACATGAGTTGCTTCACATTTTGTTTTGGAAAATGTTAGATTTTTCGACACAAATTCACAAAAATAAAATAGAAAGGGAAGAACATTTTGTTATTGAGAAGTTAGTGAATGCACTTGTGATATAAGCGAAAAGAGAAGTGTTTGAGAGGTAATAATATCGATCATGACAGAAGAAAGACGAGCTAGTTCACTAGATAACATTTTACTTTCTATAGGAGAATTAAAAGGGGTTTTAGATTCCGTTCATGGTCAAGTTGCAGAATTAAATAAAAAAGTAGCTATTCAAAATGGTAGAGTTCGCAAAAATGAAATTTGGATCGGTGGCGTTGTAATGACTCTTAGTTTTGTGGCTTTTCTTGTTGCTGTTTTTGGTAATAATATTTATAATCAAATAGTAAATCAAAGATGGAAACTCACAGATCAAGTTGCTTATGCACAGCAAATAGATGATAAAATAGAAAATTTAAAAGCTCTTGTAGACAGTAATTACAAAATACAAGACAATGATAAAAGAAGTTTTAAAAAGTAATGTTAGAAAAAATATCTGAAGATGAATTACTATTAATGTATTGTCTGAACGATTCTATTTCAGCAACAGAATGTATTTTTTCAGATTTAGATAATTTTTTAATTGAAGAAGAAGAACAATTTGCACACGTAAGATTTGCACAATTACCAATGCTTTCTTACGAATATATAATAGACGACGAAAATCCGGAGTTAACTGAAAAAGAAAATTTTCAGTTAAGAGTCGGAGCCGGATCAATTGATTGTTTCGGCGGTCGTAAATTTGGTAAAACACATTTAGTAGAAAAAGTTGATCTATTCTTATCAGTATTTCATTTAGATGGTGAGCATGTAGGTTTTAGTTCTTACGATGCCACTCATATTAGAGGAATATTAGAAGATGTAATAAAAGTTTTAGAAGGTCATACTCTGTATAAAATGTTCGAAACAAAAGTAAATCGGGCTCCTAGCTATAGAATCTCATTTAAGAACGGGTATGTTCTCGACGGTATCAATATGAACATTATGTCGAGAAACCCAGGAAACCAGTTTTTCCAAAAACATTTTCATAGATTATATTTAGAAGAAGCTAGTTTTGAAACTAAAGAAGTTTATGAAAAAAGATTAGACGCTATCAGTGAAAATGGTTGTGTTATTCGTTGTGCTGGAATGACGAATTTTACAAAATATTCTCCTTCCGGTATACGTTTTTATGATTTAAGCAATAGAGCGAGAGTATGTAATCTCCCCCAGTACTCAAATCCTAAATGGGATGATGAGGAAAAAAAACAAGCCATTAAAAAACACGGCGGTGAGAACAGTATATCATATCGTATTTTCGTTAAAGGAGAGATTGTTGAAGAAGGTATTTCTGTTTTTGATATGCAAAGAGTTAGAGAGAATTATTTAGAAGATAAAATTGTTAAACAATTTGAAATAACAAAAGATAA
>JBAZVA010000162.1:0-581 GCA_041661165.1 Candidatus Woesearchaeota archaeon
TTTACTATATAATTTATTTCATCAATAATATCTTGAAATAGAATATCATATTTTGATCGAAATGTTCTTTCGTCCATTTTTTACTCTTTTATAACTTTTCGTAGAAAATTATAACAACTTTTGAAGAAGGCTGTGGAAGTTCCAAGGGATATTATACCCAAAACTTGTAATTGTCCTACATTGCCTTTTTCATGTAGATTAATAATAATACAAGCCAACAGTATAATAGTGATTATAAACCAAATAGCCATCAAAAAACAATCAACATTATTATCTATTTTTGTAGTCATATTATCTATCTTTTATTTTTTAAATCGCAGGGAAAATAATTATTCTTCTTCGTTTTCATCTTCACTTGTGACATCTACTGAATCGAATCTTTCCTCTAATTCAGCAATTAGTTTATTAACTTGTTTTGCATAGTCTTTTTCAGATTTATATTCAATATTAGTCTGAATTGTTAGTGTCAACATTGTCGTTTTCATCATTTACTCTTTCTTATTTAACTCTTGACATACGTTCAATTTTATAAAATCCTTTACGATATAAAGGCACTATAATAATTGAATTAACATTTTCTT
>JBAZVA010000162.1:591-2539 GCA_041661165.1 Candidatus Woesearchaeota archaeon
AAAAAATCAAGAATTGCATTAGATGCTATTAAACTTAATCCCATCAGCTTTTTTGTTTCATCTGGAAAATTCAAAGGACAAATATTAGACAAAATGGGGTCAAATTCATCTTTTTGTAAATCCAGTGAATATAAAATATCATATTCAATGATTGTTATTCCGATTATCATTTTTTTTATTCTTTCTTATAACATTGACTTAAAGGTTTAGGAGTCCAATGTAAATCTCGTTCGATTCCTAATTCTAATGGTCCCTTAACTTCTTCCAATTCATCTAAATAAAAATAACCTAATTCTTCTTCCATTAAACTTACTAAGCCAAAACACAATCGTGAGAAAGAATGATATTCAATAACATACCAATCACCTTGTCCTGATGGATTAAAATAATGAACCAAAACCATCGGATCTTTAACGTTTTCTTGAGAATACAAGGCAGGCAACTTTGCTTCAAGTTCTTTTGTCATCAATTTCATTGTAATTTTCCTAACTTTGAAACTTTGTCTAGATGTGATTCCATGACTTCACCATTCAATTGTATTTTTTTTATTTTTGAACAATAAGTACATGAATAAAGTATTGTGGTTATTCCATAAGACCTATCATACGTTCTTACTAATTCAATCAAATCGTGTTTGCAGAAAAATTTATTAAAAATATTTTTAAGTTTCATATTATTTATCCAAAATATTTTATTTTGCAGGGGTTGCTACGAATTGAGAAATCTTTTGCTTTCCGTGCCAATCTTTTTCAAGAATAGTAGAACCCCATTGACTGAAAACAGGTAACTTATTTAAAGCAAATTCAATATCTCTTATTGCTTTATTTAAATCTGAAAAATGAGAAATAGAAAATGTAACTATTTGAGGTTGATTATACCAGCCATAAGCGTTACAAACTCTAATATTTTTAGCACCTGCTTCTTTTAATGTTTTCTTAAAAAGATCAATATCATAAACATTTTTTGGATTATCAAAGATAGATGTTTGATAAATATAAAATCGTTTTTTAGAGATATTCATTGTAACCATTATTTTTTAGCCTCGCAAGAATTTATTAATTTTTTAAGATCACAAATATTATCTTTTGACAAACTACTCATTAACATTGGAAACCCAATATCTGTAATATATTGAATAAGTCTTGGACTTGGATGTTTATTTTCAGATAATAACATATCCAAAAAACGAAATTGCAATGCTGCATATTCTAACGTCATTGCAGATTCTTTTAACAACTGACTACTTTCGATAACTGATTTTTTCATTACTTTTTTCCCTTTTCTGTACAATCCATACAAAGATCATCTGAATTATAATAAATATCTTCTCGACAAATGCCACAACATTTACAAATTTTGCAAGGTTCGTCCATTGGATGTTGACACCCTAAAGCCTTAAACTCCGTATGATGACCACAAGGCAATGTTTTATCTTTTATAATCATTAGACTCTTGCTTGTAAAACCTTAATAACTTCTTCTAAAACATATTGCTGTTTATATTTAACTTCATCTGATTTAATTGATTCCGCTCTTTTATTAATCATAAAACAGGCAGTATCAGAAATGAGCATAATAAGATCATTAAATTCAGGATGTTTTTCTTGATTCATACGTTCTTCTAATTCTTCTTCTGTTACACGTCCATTTATAAGATCAATTTCATTTTGGTGCATTTTGCGTACTCCTTACTATCTATTTAATATTTTCTTTTTTGCAGGGAAAATTAATGATTATTAACTGACAACTTATCGATTCCTATAAGTTTCCAGAATGAAATCCAATAAGATTGACAACCAATACAAGTTACATCAGTTTGTCCATAATGTTTACCATGGAGTTTAATAAATTCTTTATTGTCTGTTTCCATAAAATCAATATGATCTGTAACAATTTCTGTATTTCCGCATAGTGGGCATTTAGTTCCACCACTATCCTGATACATCTTT
>JBAZVA010000163.1:0-2537 GCA_041661165.1 Candidatus Woesearchaeota archaeon
GGGAGGAGTTTTTGGAAAAGTAAATTATTTGATTTCTTCTTCAGAAATTATTCTTTGTCCTTCTTCCCCTCGCATAAATTCAAATTTACAATCTTCTAGAGTAATTAATTTTGATTTCTTATGGATATCAATAAACGGTAATTTTCTATTTTTTCTTTGGAATGCTTCCCCAGATTTATATAGACTATCAAATACTGCATCTGGGTTTTGCGATGGATTAAATATATTATTTAATAACAATCTAATTCTTTGTCGAGTTGCCCATTGCCTATCGGTAATTATTATACCAGGGGTTTGAGGATCTGAGGCTAAGGTTTTGACATCATGACGGCTGTCGCCAATTAATACAGTTTTTAATTTAGCATAGGAGTTGCCAACTAAGAATCTTTTTAATAATTCAATGTCTTTAGAATGTAGTATATTTGGTGAAGCATTATTGATATATAACGCGCTTTCATCAAAAGGTGTTTGTAATGTGTTTCCATCAAAAGGTGTTCGTATTTTTTTACGTAATAACAATCTTTTTGATCCTGTTTGAACATATTCATAATCGTCAAACAATTTTTTTATTTGCCCATCATTTTGTAAATAAAAAATGTCTCGCCTTTCTCCTATTTTTTGTGTTCCAAAAATGTTTTGTTTGCCTATTAATTGTATTAATTTAGGAGGAATGTCAGTGCCTAAAGCAGCAGTAGCTATTACACAGCGTCTTAATTCTAATTGTTCTTGCAAAAAGACTTCAACTCCTTCAAATATTATTTGAGCAGGTTCATCAGAATCAGTTAATGTACCATGTCTGTCCAGTATTAAACATTCATTTTCAGATAACATTTAGCTAATAATTATTATTAAGATTAAAGTATATAAGAAAACTAATTTTTATTGCAATTATTTATTATATTTTTTGAAAGATATAAGCTAAAATAAATATTGTAAAATTTTTTAAAATGGAAGGATTTATTTATAAATTGAATACAAAATATTTGGAGAAGATAAAGGATTTAGAAATTTATTCTAATGATATTGTAGAGCAGTTTATCCGTGGGAGTGGACATGGTGGGCAGAAAGTAAATAAAACTTCGTCTACTGTGTATTTAAAGCATTTGCCAACTAGTTTGGAAGTAAAATGTCAGCAATTTAGAGAAAGGGAAAAAAATAGGATTTTAGCTTATCAACTTTTGATAAATAAAATCGAAGATTTAAAAAAGGGAAAAGAAAGCGAAAAAGATTTTTAAATTAAAAAAACAAAAGCAAAAGAGAACTAAGAGAGCTAAAGAAAAAATGTTAAAGTTAAAAAAAATGAGAGGCATGATTAAGAAGGGGAGGAGGAAAAATTTCATGAAAAATGAAAGTAGTTATAAAACGTAGGTTAGAAAATATAACATTTCAATTCTATACCCACGTTTATAGAGGCTACTGTAAGTTGTGGTAAGAAAATTACTGTTTTGAATAATCGAATAAAGGCTAATTTTATTGGAATTTTAATGTTGAGATAATCTCTTTTAGGGCTTCAGTATCTCTCTCAGTCCAATAAACTCTAAAAGCGACGATCTGATTATTGTGTTTTGTGTAGTAGCCTGTTACATCGAGCATGTCGCTCACTGTGATTTTGATAAAATCATTGTCGCCGATTTTTACATTCTCATATTTAACGCCAGTTTGTTTAGACATTTCTGCTAGTGTTGTTCCTGGTAGGCTATAATCATTAATGATTTGTTGGTCTATAGTATTATTTGAAGTTGTGGCTTTTACTTCTATTTCAGGTATTTGACATGTGTCGCAAGTTTTAGGTGGATTAATATGATTTTTATATCCTTCCTCTGTCCAAAGCCCCTTGCTGTCAGCTGTGTATTTTGTGGGATAAATAAATGAAAATCCGCTTCCCTCAAATGTTTTTTCAGTTTCTTGCGTGATTTGTGATGTTTTTATTTCTTTATTTAATTTTAAAGTTGGTTCAATTTTTTCTTTTATTTCATCACATCCATGTGGTTTCCCTGAACCATCATCAAAACCAGTTCCGCATGAGTTAATAAATACGAGCCAGTTATTATTTAACATTTTTGGATATTCACTTCCACCTGCCGAGCATATATCAAAATCTTTTTTGAATTGTTCGATAGAACTGTAGCCACATTTATTTGGTAATAGAGAAACTATAAAGGTATCAGATTGCTGACTTGCACCTGTATACTTGAAATTGTAAATTGTTTTTGTTGTGTTCTTGAATTGAGAAACCAAAAATTCAAAATAATTAGGGTCGCTATGTTTTGTGCCACATTCATCAGCCATTGCTTCTAATTGGTCTGCGCTATAGTTAAACGCAATTGTCTCTTTTGAAACAGTAGCCGTGACACCTGTTATTGAATATGAAAGAGGTTCAACTGTAATTAGTTCAAAAGTTTTTACAATATCTTTGATTTCTGCTATTCGTGCATCCATTTCTTCATTCTTAGCATATTGAGTCATGCTATAGGCGAAAGCATATTCATTATTTTCTTCTAAATATGTTGGGATAGGCCCTTCTTCTTTTTGGACAT
>JBAZVA010000164.1:0-2524 GCA_041661165.1 Candidatus Woesearchaeota archaeon
TTATATCAAGGAAATAAAGTTGACTATGTTTGTTATACAAGTGAATATTATGAAAAATGTGTAATGCAAAAACCTCTCTTAAAACAAGACATTGAAAAAGAAATTAAAGATTATTTAAAAGAAAGAGTTGATGGGTGCCTTAATGTTATTAAAAGTTCTGTTGAAAAAAAGGGATATTCCATGACTTTTAATGAGCCTAATATCAGTGTTGAAATTCTTCCAAGCGATGTTATTGTCAAGCTTTCAAATCTTGATTTGGCTATTGTGAAAGAGCAGACTGAAACATATAAAAATATTAAAGTAAATGTAGATTCAAAGTTATATGATTTTGTGATGACTGCAAGCTCTATTGCAAACTGGGAAGCAACTTATGGAGAAAGCGAATCATTAAATTATATGCTGTTTTATCCAGAATTAAAAGTTGAAAAGAAAATAAGAAGTGATGGAACTAAAATTTATATTTTAACAAACAGAGACACATTGGAGAAATTCATGTTTGCAGTAAGAAGCATAGCATATCCTCCTGGAGTGACTGGAAATTAAAAAAATGGAGAAAATAAAAAGGTGAAAAATTATGATATGGAACAAAAAATATTCTGTATTAAAAAAAGTGATTGGAATATTTGGTTTTATAGTATTAGAAATAGGGCATTATCTGAACAATCTAACATTAATATTAATAGGAGTAATTTCAAGCATAATCGCAATATCAATGCTTTTTAAAAAATGACAATATTAGATTTAATAATGATTGCAAGTATGATAAGTGGAATTTATTTTATAATAAAAGACAAACCTAAATATTATTATATAAGCTTGTTAATATTTCTTTTAGCATTAATATCAAAACTTATGGGTGTAAATTTTTAAGATGAAACAAAACCTTTTAGAAAAAGGTTTTATCCAAAAGATGAAAATAAATAAAATGAAAAATAAAATTATTAAAAATCAAAAAAGAAAAAGCTGGTGGAAAGAGCATTGGGATGAAGTGGTATTAATAATTGGAGTATTATTAGGATTGTATTTAACATTAAAAGGTTTGGGGGTCATTAAATGATATGGAGAACAAGATTTATTTTATTAATAAGTGTACTAAGTATTTCAATAGTGATATTCAACAATTTAAGTCAGTTGATAAAAACAATATTTATACCAAAAACAAACTTTTATTTATTCATGGGTTTTATTGTATTAACAATAGTAGTAACTTTTTATATAGTTTATAATAAAAAAGATATTTTAAATCAAAAATGAAAAAAACAAATAACAAAAAAAGAGAAATCATATTAATTGTAGGATTATTCATATATGTTATTTTATTAATTGGAATTGCATGTGCTCAGACATGGCCTGCATTCAATGTCTGCTGTGAAAAAACAAAAAGTAGTGCGTGGTGCCAAAATACATTGGAGACTGACTGTGATGTGAATACAGATCCTTTGACAAATTCTCCTTTTAGAAAAACTCCTACAAGCTGTGATGCAACAAGTTTTTGCAAAATGGGATGTTGTGTTGACAGCGATGAAGGATTATGTATGAGAAATACTCCTCAAAAAGTATGTCAAATGTCTTCTGGAACATGGTTTGATGATAATCAATGCAATATTGCCCAGTGCTCATTAGGATGCTGTATTTTAGGAGACCAAGCTAGTTTTGTAACATTAACAAGATGCAAAAAATTATCTGGATTTTATGGACTAACTACAAATTTTAAAAAGGAAATAAAAACTGAACTTGATTGTGTGAAACTTGCTTATTTGCAAGATAAGGGTGCTTGTGTTTATGAAAGTGATGGAGGAAAAACTTGCAGATTTACAACAAGAACTGAATGTCTTGATGCTAAAAAAACAGCAACTTCAAATACTACAATTCAACCTGAATTTTTTAAAGACTTTTTATGCTCTGCTGATGAACTAGGAACAAACTGCGGACCAACAACAGATACAATGTGTGTTCCTGGAAAAGATGAAATATATTTTAAGGATAGCTGTGGAAATCCTGCAAATATATATGATTCAACAAAGATTTATGCTATAAATCCTAGTTATTGGAAAAAAGTTGTTCCAAAGAGCGAAACATGCGGTTCAGGAACTAAAAATGGAAATATCAATTCAAAGAGCTGTGGAAACTGCAGATATCTTGATGGAAGTTTATGCGGAAAAGGAACAGCAAGTTATGGAGATTATATATGCAAAGATTTGAATTGTTATAATACTCAAAATGGAAATAATTATAAAAATGGAGAGTCTTGGTGTGAATTTCAGGGTGAAACTGGAAATGGACAGGACAAAGTTGGAACAAGATATTTCAGACATGTTTGTGTGCATGGAGAAGAAACCATAGAACCTTGTGCTGATTTTAGAAATGAAATATGCATAGAAGCAAAATCTGAAGGAACTGATTTTATTGAAGCTGCATGCAGAGTAAATAGATGGAAAGATTGTATTGATCAAATTAGTGAAAAAAAATGTTTAAATTCAGATAAAAGAGACTGTTATTGGTATCCTGGACTCTCATATGAAGG
>JBAZVA010000165.1:0-2515 GCA_041661165.1 Candidatus Woesearchaeota archaeon
ACTGTGAATTATTCCTTGAATAGTTTCAAATGCTTTTTCAAATATTTCTAATAACCATTCTGCTATTCTCAAATTCTTTTCTCTGTCTAGAGTATATGCTTCGGCTTCTGCTAATTTATTACAAGCTGTTGCATTTAATCCAACAAGATGATTCTTTTTCCATTCTGTGCGATAGATATTTTCAATAACACTTGTTTGCTTTTTACATTCATATCTTAAATGTGGTATTATAGCTCCAATTCTTTGTCTATATCCCGTCATTTTTTGAAGATCTTTAACTATATCAAAATGACTACTACTATCCAATGAATTCTTTTGAGATGCTTCTACATCTTTTATGGTTGTATTATACTCCGTAGCAAAATCTATTTGATTACCCGTTAATTCTTCTTTATTGATATCTATTAATTTTAGTTTAATATATTCTGGCATTATTTAACCGTTATAATATCCTTCCTCATATATTCCAAATTTTAAATCGTCTTTGTTTAGTGTTTCTTTTATTAATTTTTCTGTATCTTTTTTGAAATCACCTAATGTTTGATCATCTTTCATATCTTTTAATTCTCTTCCAATGTATCCTCCTTTTTCTTGACAACGAAATGTATTTAATCCTTCTTTAAGTTCCAATAATTCAATATCAATAGGCCTCTCTATATCTTCAAAATAAACTCCATATATCGTAAAACTAACTGAACTTGAATTTGCTACAAATCCTAATCTAATTTTCATTTTAATAACTCCCTTCATTATATAGTAAAATATCATCATCCTTGTAATCAATTGGAGTATTTAGCAACATTCTTTCTATACTATCTTCAGAATTACTATCTAATGACATATCACATACATACTTGCCAAAATTAAGTCTATCTTTATCTTCATCGTTTACATATTCAAAATTTTTACCATAATCTTCTTCTAATTCTTTTTTACTTTTGATTACATAATTATCTACTATAGAATTTAAAATATCGTTTTTTATTTTTTCTAAAAACACCTTATTTACTATTTTTTCAAGTTTTTTTCTCAATTCTTTTTCTGATATTTTCTTTTTTGAAACTATTATAAAACTTGAACTGGAACTATTAGAAACAAATCCATTTCGTATTTTCATAAGATATCCCCTCCACATCGTTTTTTATAATTACACCATTTACATTTATCATTTACATTTTTTTGTGTCAAAACTTTATTATCATAACATTTCTTTATATTTTTCAATCTTGCTTTCAGGTTTTCGATAAATTCTACATCAAGAATAACTCTAATTTCTTCTGTTAGTTGATTATCTTTGTCTTCAAAAAACAATATTGCTTTTGTTATTGGAAAATACTTTGAATATTTTTCAAACATTTTTGCTAATTTTTTGATTTCTATATCATCTTCTTCAAATTTTTTATCTTTATTCTGCCATTGTACACAATTTAAATTCATTAACCACATATATGTTTGTAATTGTGCATAGTATCCTTCTGGTGCATTGCCAGATATTTTTACAAAATCATCATCTTTTATGCTTTTTAAATCAACAATATATAATTCTTCCTTATCTAAGATTATTTGATCAAAAGAACCTTGTATACAATACTCTTCATCATACATGTGCAAATTACTAACAACATGATTTTCACTAAATTTTATATATTCATCGTATCTTAGATGTAAATAAGTACCATTGTCTAATCTTCTTAAACTCTGAGTCGTTTGTTTTCTTTCACTTGGTCTCTTTAAAAATTGATAAAGCAATGCTCTATCACATATATTTCCAATACCACTTGCATGAAAAGCATTTTCTAATTTATAATTTTTTAATCGCTCTTGTTGCCTCCAAGCATTATGTTTGATAATTGCTTCTTCAATGATACCTGTATAAATTTGGCCTTTATCATTTCCGAATATAAGATCTGTTATATCATAACTCATTTATTATTGTGCTCCATTTTTTCAATTTGTAATTTAAGTTCTACTATGTAATCTTTATAATTCTTCATTAAAATATAATCTTTTACTGGAGAATTGTATTCTTTTATCAATCCTTCTTGTGTTTGAATTAATTTACTTTTTATAGTTTCAATATTTATATCAGATTCAATTTTCTTATTTTTAAAAAATCTAAACATCTTTGTTATACTCCATTACAGTTTGTAGTGCTTCTTTTTCGTGCTTTAATAATTTACTTTGATTATCTCTTGCCCAGTTCATACGAGCAAGTCCATAGGCATCACATAAATCATTGCTTTGAAATTCAATTTTGTATCGTTTAAAAGTTTGAAGTAGCATTTGTTCTTTTTTAGCATTACCATGACCAGTAATATATTTCTTTAAAGTTGGCGGCGATACTTCAAAAACTTCTTTAAATTTCATTTCATCCAATAGCACTCTTAATACTCCACCCCATTCTCCAATACTAAATGCTTGGCCGGCACGCGCTCCATATGCATACCTTTCCAAAAATATGATTATCATTTTAGATGGAACAAAGGCTTCTAATTCTTTTTGCATTAAATCTCTT
>JBAZVA010000166.1:0-2514 GCA_041661165.1 Candidatus Woesearchaeota archaeon
ATATAATCAATCAAAGCTTGATCCCCTCTTTCTCTTACATCTTTAATAATCAAAGCAACTTGATCTTTAATTGCATCAATATCACTGCATGCACGACGCATAATTTTTGTTTTGGTCTTAGCGTCAGTTTCTGACCATTTGTAGATTGGGATCATAAAAGAATAGAATTTAGAATTTAGAACATAGAATATAGAATTATTAAACAAATTCTACATTCTGCATTCCATATTCTGTATTCCACTAAAGAATCATCTTCTCAATCGGACTCACCAATATTCCTGTTGCTCCAACATTTTTCAATTTTTCAATCACTTCCCAAAAAACATTTTCTGAAACAACAGAATGTATAGCAACCCAACCTTTTTTATTTAAAGGCAAAATAGTCGGCGACTCTAATCCAGGAATAATCTTTATAATTTGAGAAACTGTATTTTCTGGAGCGTTCATCATTATATATTTCGTATATTTTGCCTGAATAAGACTTGCAATTCTCATCTGTAATTCCAGAATTTTTCTTTTTTTATCTGGATTTTTAAAAGATTTTGGATTAACTATAAGTTTTGCTTCTGATGAAAAAATTTCTTCAAGCTCAACAAGATCATGAGTTCTCATAGTAGTTCCTGTCGAAGTCAAATCAGCTATCCCAGCTGCTATATTTAGATAAGGCGTAACTTCAACTCCACCCTTAAAATTTACGATCTCAACATTTATATTTCTTTCATCAAAAAATTTTTTTGTTACTTTTGGATAAGAAGTAGCAATTTTTTTATTTTGAAAATCAACAATTTTTTTTATTTCACCATCTTTAGGAACTGCCACAACAAAACGACATTTACCAAATGAAAGAGGCATCATTTCCTTAACCATTATTTGTGATTCCAAAATAATATTTTCTCCAACAACACCTAAATCAGCAAAATCATCATTCACCAAAGCTGGTATATCATCATCCCTAACAAAAATTAACTCAACAGGGTAATTATAACATTTTACAAATAAAGTTTTCTCATTTCCTTCAAACTCCAAACCAATATCTTTAAATAAAGCCACACTTTTTTCTGCAAGCCTGCCATTTTTCTGAATAGCAATTTTTATATTATTATTTAAATTGTTTTTTTTCATAATAATTATTTTTATAGACTCTTGTATTAATGTTTTAATACGTTAATATAATTAAAACTAAATTAAAAAAATTAAAATTTATCTATGTAATTTTCCCAAGATTAATTTGTATCCTCCCATTCCATAATTTAACCAATGAGCAACACGTGTAATAGTTGCAGTAGAAGCCCCTGTCTTATTACAAACATCTCTATATGTTTCTCCTTTATACACTCTTTTTGCAACTTGTAACCGTTCTGACATTGCCAAAAGTTCAGACAAAGTACACAAATCTCTGAAAAATTTTTCACATTCGTTCACATTCTCTAATTTCAAAATCGCCTTAAAAAGTTCTTTTATTTCTTTAGTTTGTAATTCTTTTTCTAACATAAATATTTTTTGTTTTAATGTGCTAAAACGTAAGCATTTTAACGGATTATTTTTTCTTGTCAAGAAAAAAACTTTACAATAATTTAAATTAATGGTTAAAATATAAAACTAGCTTAAATATACATGCAAGAAATATTATCTTTATTACAGAGAATAAGAGAAGTTACTAGAAATAAAGAATCATTAGAACAGTTAAGTATTAGTTGCGAAGAAATAAATCATTTTATTTTAACTTTTAGACAGCAATTAGAACAATTATTATATGGTGAGCCAAAAGATTCTGCACGTAATATACATATTTTTCAAAGAGTTCTTCGTAGTGTAAGACATCTGCCTCTTCATGAACAATTAATTGCTTTACAAAGATTATTTTGGGATCCATTTTTAATTGGAGGAGATAGTCCTTATTCCAATATAGAAACTCCAGTAGGAATAGTATTTGACGTTCCAATTAATGGAAAGCAAATAAATTTACCAATTGCTATTGAAGAACCTAGTAATCTTGCAAGTATCCAATCAAGCGCAAATTTGCTTAATAGAGCTAATGAAAGCATCCGAATAACTATGCCAAATGAATATGGAACAGCTGGTCAAATTATTTTCTCAGGTCATGAAATACATGAAGGTGAAATAGATACAGAAGCAATTCATAATTATTTAATGGCATTAGAAAATTCCTCTTACAAAAAATTAGTTGAAGGACATGGTGGTAAAATATTGAAAGCTGAAGCAAAACATTACACTCATGAAGAAAGTAAATTTACTTCTATACTTATTTATATAAACTGTGGTGAAGCTATGGGCGCATCAAAAGTAACTGAATATGGCGAACAATTAAGAGATTTTTTCACATCTAAATATGAAATAGATCCAAAAAATTATTTAACTGCAATCGTTAGCAACAAAAGCCATGAATATTGCATAGCAGAAGCTAGCTTTCAAATTCCAATTGAATTATTAAAAGCAAAAGACATAGATGGAACTGAATTAAATGGTGAAGAAGTAGCTAAAAAAATTGTAGAA
>JBAZVA010000167.1:0-2509 GCA_041661165.1 Candidatus Woesearchaeota archaeon
GTTGTATGCATGGATAAACGCCCTTACCCTTATTGTTTCGTCTGAATCAGGTAATGGCAAATGTAATTCAAGTATTTCTAAATGAAACTGACCTTTTAATGCTTTTCTTTTTAACTTATCGTCAGATAATTCAAGAAGGTTATAACCTTGCTGATAAAGGAATACATAAAGGTTAATACAGGCATCAACTAATAGTTCTGCACCTTTCTTTTTATCCTTATTCGGAAGGTCTTGCATAGCTGGATTAAAGACAGTCTTTTCTTTTGGGGTTTCCGGTTCTGCTGGCGTTTCCGTTTCTTCTTCCATATTAATAACTAATTCAGGTCTTTTAAATTCCTGTTCAGGAATAGCATCAATTGAGCCGTCTTGATTTTTCTGAATAGTTGCATTACCTAATCCATACGCCTTTTCATCAACAGGAGCATCTGTTAATGGTGTCGAGAATGATTGTTCTTCAATCGGTTGTACCGTTTCTACTTCTTCGTTTTTCATATTACGTTAATTGTTTAATTGCTTCTATTACTGCTTTATGCTTTTGTATTATTTCCCTGTCCTGCTTTATGTTTTCAGCTAATTCTTTTATAAATGTCGCATATCTTTTTACGGATGTTTTTGACTTATTTAATTTAAGTGAAATATATTTCGTTGAAAATGAATAAGACATTGAAACATTGGTTATTATTGATAGTGCCGAAAATCTTACATTATCCTTTCTGGAAACCCCTTTCAGAATATCGTTTTTGTTCATTGACGGAAATTCATACAGCGTTATTTCAACTATTTTATCAAATAAATCTTCCTCGCATATCTTTTGCTTTGTGTCTAATAATAAACAGGTATTTTCTATTCCATTTTTTAAAATATGTGCTTTGGATTTATCTAAAAAATCTATTAATTTTCTACAATTTTCGCAATTTTCATTCATTGTTTTAAAACGTTTGTAACGAATACAAAATTAAGTCATTACATACCAAAGTAAATAAATATAAATTTTAGGCATACCTAAATTTTGTTTTGTAGTGTTGATTTTTAGTATTTTATAAGAACAAATTTTATATATTTGCATTAATTATTACTGAATAAGGCATGAAATTGAATAAGAAACATATTAAAAGCGTTACGGACAAGAAGGGTAAAATCGTAAAGGTTTACACTGTTAATGGAACTTATGTTCGGGACAAATTAAGTATTCATTTTGTTGCAGGTGGTCATCATCACGTTGGAGAACATTATCACTATATCCCAGATAATCAAATTTGGTTAGAAGAATGTATGACTGAAAAAGACATTGAATCCACATTACTGCATGAGTTTCACGAATATAACAACATGAAATATAGTAAGTTATCTTACTCAAAGGCTCACGATTTAGCTAATAAAGCTGAAAAGAAGTTCAGAAAGGAATATAAGACAGACAGTCCAAAACAATTTATAGAATCATTAATTTTAAATACCGGTAATTATGACATTTCAAGAGTTAAACAAAATAGGAAAAAAGACACTATCTGGTCAGCAATCAGTTACTTACGAAATGGCGAAAAATCAGATACTAAAATTGGAACAGCAAAGGAAATCAGACGTTCGCAAGAAGAGAAGTTAAAAGAATTTGCAGTTAAAAATAATTTATGGTTTAATATAGCTTCTTTAAACGAAAGCCTTTATTTATCAGAAGGAGCAGAACAAAAAGTATATTATTTAGATAAGAAATATATCGCAAAACTGAACGATGGTATTTTTTATGAATCATGGATTGATTATCTAAATAGTTTGTTACTACATAATTACTTTTTTGAAAATACAAAATATGAATTATTGGGTTTTTGCTTAAAAGAGAATGTTTTTTATTTCGTAGTTAAGCAACCGTTTGTATTAATGACCGAAAAAACAGATTTAAGTAAGGTTAAGTCTTTTATGGCTGAAAACGGATTTAAAAACACTAAAAATAATGACTACTATAATCCTGAATTAAATTTAATACTTGAAGATTTGCACGATGAAAATGTATTGACACGCAAAGGAACGCTGTTTTTTATAGATACTGTTTTCTATATTAAAAAGGCTGAAAAGATGGAACAAGGTGGTTCAATCCCTCAAAGATATATAGATATGGGTTTCTATAAAGTAGGAGAAAAGAAACAATCTACAAATCCTGAAAAAAAATGGATGGTCTTAGCTAAAAAAGGCGATTCATATAAGGTTATTCATGGTGGTTATAAAGGCATGGAGGATTTTACGCAACATAAAGACGAAGCAAGGAGGGATAGGTTTTGGAAGAGAATGGGCGGTTATAATTCAGATAAAACAAAAGACGAATTTTCACCTTTGTACTGGCATAAGAAATTTGAAACGTGGGAAGATGGGGGACAAATAAAAACGACATTGTTATTACAATTTGATGAAAACAATATTGAAGAACATAATTTTTCCAACTTTATTAAAAAAAGGTTTGCGAAATCAGGAATTTCTACAATGCAATATAAAGGACTTAATATAAAAATAACGTCTAATA